>NZ_CP094929.1:3300000-3554903 GCF_022869165.1 Sphaerochaeta associata
CTCGAAGGACCTTTTTCTCAGTCCCTTCAACCTGTGCATGGACGTCCTTGAAAAGGTAGCGGTTTTCCAAGCTTGCCTTCAAGTCGGCATCATCGACCAGTTCAACCGTTTCGGCAGAATAAAACTGCTCGAGAATCTTCTCACGTGTATCGAATCCGATGGCACGCAGGAAAAGCGTACCAAGGATACGCTTCTTGCGGTCGATCTTGGTGAAGATCAAATGCTTTTTATCATCAATTTCAAACTCCAGCCAAGACCCCCGGTAGGGGATGATCCTGGAGGAATAGACATCTTTTTCATCTGAAAAGATTACACCTGGGGAGCGGTGGATCTGGCTGACCACAACGCGCTCTGCACCATTGATAATAAAGGTGCCACGGTCAGTCATCAGCGGAATGTCACCGAAGAAAATCTCTTTCTCCCTCATTTCTCCATTGGAGAACTCAAGGCTGATTGTGACTTTGATGGGCACACTATAGGACCGACCTTTTTTCTTGCACTCCGTTTCGGAGAACTTGATATTATCAAGATCAATCGTATACCCCTTGTATGCGAGACGCATCTCACCATTGGGGCTGTCAATGGGGAATGTCGACTGGAACACTTCCTCAAGCCCGTACGACGAATCTGGACTCAGGCCCTGCCTACAGCGTTCCAGCTGCAAAAATCTCTCATAGGAATCAAGCTGGATCCCGATAAGGTTGGGCAGTTCACAGACTTCATGTAATTCAGAACCGATGTACGTGCGTGTTATGGATTTGCCTTTGGCAACCATCATGTACCCTCCAAAGTCAATTGAGAAACAGACAGCATCCCTCGTAAGGAGAGGGAAACGAAAGACACAACAGGCCACCGGTGTCTATCCGGTGGCTCAATGAACCGGGCGTTGGCCCTCTTGCAAAAATCGAGAGCAGGGGGCCAGCCTTGCAGCCGGTCCCCTAATCCGAGATTAGTCAACGGGCTTAACTTCAACAGTACAACCAGCAGCTTCAAGTTTCTCCTTGAGGGATGCTGCATCGGCCTTGCTGACGCTTTCCTTGACAACCTTGTCACCAGCTTCAACCAGGTCCTTTGCTTCCTTGAGGCCGAGGCCGGTGATAGCACGGACTTCCTTGATTGCTGCAATCTTCTTGGTAGGATCACAAGCCTTGAGGATTACGTTGAATTCAGTGGGCTCTTCCACAGCGGCAGCAACCTCGGCGACAGGGCCGGCGGCAACGGCGGCGGCGGCAGCCACAACACCAAACTTCTCTTCCATCATCTTGATGAGGTCAGCGACTTCCATGACGGACATACTTGCGATCGATTCCAAAATCTCTTCTTTAGTAGCCATATTATCTTCTCCTTGTAAAAGTTTTGTCTGCACAGTCATAGCAGGTTACCTGTGAAGACTAAGACTGTGTTCAGTTCTCTTCGGTGGCGGAAACAGAACCGCCATTTCTCTCGACATAGGCAAGCAAGGTTGCTGCCAGCTTCTGCACCGGTGCCTTCATGGTCCCCATCAAGGAAGCGATCAACTCCAGCTTGGTCGGGAGCTTGCTGAAAGCCTCGACCTCTTCAGGAGTGAAAAACTTACCATCGAGCATTGCGCCCTTGACCTGGATGGGAGAACCATCCTTGATAGTTGCAAACAGCTCCTTGGCAACCACATTGGCCTCATCACCGCGGACAAGTGCAATGGCCGTCGGGCCAACCAGCTGATCGTCAGCCTGATTGTCCAACTCGGTCAAGGCAATCTTTGCAAACCGGTTCTTGACAACACGGTATGCAGCGTCCTTCTTCATGAGGATTCTTCTCAGTTTGGTGATCTGTTCAACAGTCATTCCGCGGTAATCGGTGAAGATGTAACCGGTATACTGGCTGAACTCATCCTTCAATGCCTTGACGGCCTCTTCCTTGGCGGGGGTAATACGAGTCTTGTAATCCATAGTATGCATCTCCTCTTATACCGAAGCCGTCAGGTCCTTCACATTGACCCTGACACCAGGACCCATTGTGGAGGAAAGGGCGATGCTGACTACAAAGTCAGCCTTGGCATCGGAAGGCTTCTTGCGGATGATTTCCTTGACCACGGACCTGGCGTTTTCACTTACTTTGTCGGGATCCATGGAAACCTTTCCAACTGCAAGGTGAATAACGTTGGTCTTGTCGGAGCGGAACTCGACACGGCCCTTGGTAAGCTCTGCAAGAGCTCCCTTCAGGTCGAAGGTAACGGTCTGGGTCTTGGGGTTCGGCATCAAGCCTCTGCGACCAAGGATGGGACCGAGACGACCTACGTCCTTCATCATATCAGGAGTGGCGACAGCCACATCGAAATCCATCCAACCGCCGCGAATCTTCTCGATCAGGTCGTCATCACCGACAAATGCGGCACCGGCCTGGCGGGCTTCTTCAGCCTTCTCTCCCTTGGCGAAAACAAGTACGCGCTTCTGGGCTGAGAACTGGTTGGGAAGGACCACCGTATCACGAACACTCTGGCTCTTCTTGAGGGTAAGCTTGACGGAAATCTCAACGGTCTCGTCGAACTTGGCAAATGCAACGTCCTTTACCAGGGCTGCAGCTTCTTCGAAGGTATAGAGCTTGGTACGGTCAATTTTCTTGATAGTCTCGCGATAATTCTTTCCGTGTTTCATCTTACTGCTCCACCTCTACGCCCATGCTGCGGGCAGTTCCTGCAACGATCTTCTTGGCAGCCTCAATGTCATTTGCATTGAGATCTTCAAGCTTGGTCTGTGCAATCTCGGTCAGCTGTGCCTGGGAGAGCCTGCCAACCTTCACCTTGTTGGGACTGCCGCTTCCGCTGGTGATACCAAGAGCCTTCTTGATAAGCACGGCGGCCGGCGGAGTCTTCAGGATGAACGTGAAGCTCTTGTCGGCATACACAGTTATGATGACGGGAAGAATGAGTCCAGCTTCGTAGTTCTTCGTCTTATCGTTGAACTCCTGGACAAACTTTGGGGCACTGACACCATGAGGTCCAAGCGCGGGCCCGATCGGGGGTGCCGGCGTAGCCTTCTGGGCAGGGCACTGCAATTTGATGACTGCAGTTACCTTTTTCTTTGCCATGTTTCTCTCCTTACGCGACAATCCCACCCATCGGGTGGTTTTTCGATTTCGCGCTGGTCTTAACGCCTGTCATACGATCAGGCTCCCACCTCATGCAACATGAGGGAGTAATCACACACAAAAGGACTCGGTTGTAAAAAATCAGAAAACTCTCGTGCAGCCATCCAGTCCTGAAGACGACTACAGAATCTTTTCTACTTGCAGGAAATCCACCTCAACCGGAGTGGAGCGTCCGAAAATTCCGACACTGACCCGCATTCGGGCCTTTTCAAGATTGACCTCTTCAATGACTCCGGTAAAGGAGTCGAAGGGACCCTCGATAATACGAACCTGCTCTCCGATGGAGAACGACTGCTTGGGTTTAAAGACCTTTTCAGCAGGAAGATCGCCGGTTTTCTGGAAGAGACTCTTCACTTCAGCGGCATTCAGTGGTTGCGGCTTCACACTATCATTGGGTGTGACAAAACCGGTTACGCCTTGAATGCGCTTGATCTGGGAACACCAGGTTTTCCAGCTATGATCGGGCAAGTCGAGCTCAACGAGGATATATCCAGGAAGAATCTTGCGCTTTACATCGCGTCTCACCCCGTCCTTCACCTCAACGACGGTCTCGAAAGGGACCTTCACATCAGTGCAAACGAGCGCGAAGTCCGTATCGGTCTCGCGCATCTTGTTGATGATTCGCTCAATCTTTTGTTCGTATCCCGAATAAGTATGTACTACGTACCAGCCCTTTGCCATGTCGCCGCCTTACAGAATAAACAGCACACCCTTGAGCAGGAGGAAGTCCACCAACCCAAGGAATATTGCGACGATGACTGTAGAAACAAGTACGACCTTAGTCGAAGAAATGACAGCTTCACGGGAGGGCCAGACAACTTTCTTCAGTTCCTGGTGGGACTCCTTGAAATACTTTAAAAGCTTCTTCATGAAAGGCTCCTTGTGGAAATGATCGAGAAGCCAACAGGCCAAGAAGGACTCGAACCCTCAACATCCGGTTTTGGAGACCAGCGCTCTACCAATTGGAGCTATTGGCCTATTCGCTTCTCGATCGAAACTACCTTATTTAATCTTTGTCTCGCGATGCAAGGTGTGCTTGCGTTCAAACGGACAATACTTGCTCAACTCAAGCTTTCCTTGAGTATTTCTCCGATTCTTTTCGGTGGTATAGTTCTTCTGCTTGCATTCGGTGCACTGGAGAGCAATTTTCTCCACGGGACCTTTTTTCTTTGCTTCACCCATTACATGCTCCTCGGTGAGTGTTCACCTCATACCCATCCTACTAAACCGGAAGGGGATAAAAAAAGAGCCCTCGAACGGATTTGAACCGTTGACCCCCACCTTACCATGGTGGTGCTCTACCGACTGAGCTACAAGGGCGTCGGTCATATTACAGGGCATCCACGAGTATACCAACCTGCAACATGCAGAAGCAAACTTACCAGAGTGCGTTCTTTTTGTCAATATACATCAGCAACATTAGGGAAAAACTTGGACCTGTTGCTCAGTTATCTTCAATCATATATAGTTTATACGAGTTATTTGTACCAATTACAAGGAGTTCCTATGAAGGATCAACAAAAGACCCGTTACGGCCATACTGCCAAGGACATCGCTCAGGATTTTGCCGAGCACCTCAAGTACAGCCAGGACGCCGATATGTACCATACCACCCAGGAGGGCCGTTATACCGCCCTTGCCCTTACTGTACGTGACAGAATCATACATCAATGGAACCTCAGCCGCAAAACACAGAGACAGCAGAGCGCCAAGCGCGTATACTATCTCTCACTCGAATTTCTCATGGGCCGTGCCATGACCAACAACATCATCAACCTGGGAATTGAGGGACCGGTGAGAGAAGCCCTCGCCTCCCTTGGCTATACCTACGAGGAGTTGAGCGAGGTGGAGCCTGATGCAGGTCTGGGTAACGGCGGCCTCGGCCGACTTGCCGCCTGTTTTCTCGATTCACTGGCAACCCTTGAGATACCCGCCTACGGGTACGGCATCCGCTACAACTACGGCATCTTCCGCCAGCAGATCAAAAACGGCTGGCAGGCGGAACAACCTGACAACTGGCTTCGAGACGGAAACCCTTGGGAAGTCCTGCGACCGGATGTAGTCTATCCGGTACAGTTCGGAGGAGAAGTACAAATCATCCGGGAGCGGGGCAAGGACCAGTTCAAGTGGATCGGCAGCGAAATCGTACAAGGTATCGCCTACGACACCCCCATCATCGGATTTGGTTGTAAAACAGTGAACACCTTGCGCTTGTGGTCGGCCAAAAGCCCCGAGGAGTTCAACTTCCATGAGTTCAACGACGGCGACTACACCGAAGCGGTACGCTCCAAGATTTCGGCGGAAAACCTCAGCCAGGTCCTCTACCCCAACGACACCCAGTATATGGGTAAGGAACTCAGGCTGAAACAGCAATACTTCTTCGTTGCCTGCTCATTGGCCGACATCATCCGGCGATTCAAACGCGAGAACAAAAGCTGGTCGATGCTTCCCGACTTTGCGGCGATCCAGCTCAACGACACCCACCCGTCCCTTGCAGTACCCGAGCTCATGCGCATTCTTCTCGATGAGGAGTTGCTTGATTGGGACGGTGCCTGGGATATCACAACCCGTACACTCGCATATACAAACCACACCCTCATGCCCGAAGCCTTGGAGAAGTGGTCGCTTCCCATGCTGCAGAAAATCCTGCCGCGCCACATGCAGATCATCTACGAAATCAACCATCGCTTCTTACAGCAGGCAGTCTCCTATTTCCCGTTGCAGCCGCAGATGCTCGGAAAAATCAGTGTCATTGAAGAGTCAAACCCGAAGCAGGTCAGGATGGCCAACCTTGCCATCATCGGCAGCCACAGCACCAACGGGGTGGCAGCTCTGCACTCACAACTGCTGAAGAAGCAGATGTTCCCCCAGTTCAACCTGATCTTCCCCGACCGGTTCAACAACAAGACCAACGGCATCACCCAACGAAGGTGGCTGCTCGCTTCCAATCCCAAGCTTGCCGATCTGATCAAGAGTGCGATCGGCGATGCATGGATCACCGATTTCAGCAGGATTTCCGACCTGGCTCCCTTTGCAGAGGACAAGAATTTCCTTCTGGACTTCAAGGCGATAAAAGAAGAGAACAAGGTTCGTTGTGCAGCTTTCCTGAAAGCAGAGAGCGGCTTGATCATCAACCCAAGCTCCTTCTTTGACGTACAGGTCAAACGAATCCACGAGTACAAGCGCCAGCTGCTCAATGCACTGAATATCCTGATTATCTACAACGATTTGAAAAACGGAGGAGAGGCTACCAAGAACATGGAGAGCACCACCTTCCTCTTCGGGGGAAAAGCTGCACCGGGATATGTGAATGCAAAGCTGATCATCAAGCTCATCAACAACATCGCCAAGGTGATCAATGCAGACCCCGCCACCCGCGACCGTCTGGCCATTCACTTCATGCCCAACTATCGGGTATCCATGGCGGAAATCGTCATCCCGGCCACCAACCTCAGCCAGCAGATTTCCACAGCGGGAACAGAGGCTTCGGGAACCGGTAACATGAAGTTCATGTGCAACGGTGCTTTGACCATCGGTACGATGGACGGTGCGAATGTGGAAATCGCTGAGGAAGTCGGCAAGGAGAACATGTTCATCTTTGGTCACACCGAAGAGCAGATTGCAAAACTCAGCCATACCTACGATCCCTTCTCCACCGTCATGGCGGATAAGGAGATCAAGAAGGCAATCGACTTGTTGTTCAGCGGTTACTTCAATGTGAATGAACCAAACATCTTTGAACCGCTTCGTAGAAGCCTCTTCGAGGAAGGCGACCGATACTACCACTTTGCCGACCTCAGGATGTACAGTGAAGCACACCGAACGGCAAGGGAACTCTACGCCACCGATGGCATGGAATGGAATCGTCGTGCGACGCTCAATGTGGCCTCAAGTGGAAAATTCTCCAGCGACCGAACCATTGCAGAGTATGCCAACGACATTTGGAACATCAAGGCATGCCCTGTCGCCAAGGATACAGGCGACGACACTGCGCTGCAGGATGCAAAAAAGCGTACATAAAGCGTGTCTGTGACGAAGGATTATCACCTCGATTCTCGAGGTGATATTTTTTCGTCACATTACGTAGTATTATTTTCATATCTATTCGATACTTATTTATTTGTTATTAAATATAGCATATTTTAATGACATATTCTCGTCACTCCACCCTGTCCCCTGCTATATTCATACCATGTCAAAATTCTGGGATAGAGTAAAAGTTTTGATGAGCGCCCCGACGGTTGTTGATTTAGCCAACCAGCTTGAGGTGAAGCGTAGCACACTCTCCAGTTGGCTGCATACAGACAGACGTCCGCCTATGAGCGTATTGCTCAAGATATCGGAGAAGACCGGTGTCACCATCGAGCAGCTTGAGTATGGGTTGGACTACAAACTGCTGGACGAGGAAGAAGCAGCAGAAGACATCCCCTCTTGCAAAAAAGAGCTCAAGATGTGGATCGACGACCTTCAGGCGAGGGAGCTATTCATTCTCAGACCCCTGATTTCCTATCTTAGAAACCAATCCCTTGAACGAAAGCCTTGATCAAAGGCGAAGCCAACGCCAACAGCGGAGCAATAATCATCGCGGGAAGGAAATTTCCTGTCTTGCTCTTGCGGATATCCAGCAAACCGAACCCGATCATCATGAGAAGCACCCCGCCCACAGCCGCCAGTTCGGTAATCCCAGCCTCACCGAGAACCGGGGCGATGGCACCTCCGGCAAGGGTGAAAAAGCCCTGGTACAACAGTACGAACAAGGCACTGGCCATGACTCCGGGACCATAGGCTGCACTGAATATTATCGCCATGCACCCATCCATGATCGACTTGACAAGAATCAGCTGATAATCGCCCACGGTCCCCGCCTGGATCGACCCAACCACGGTCATTGCACCGCTGCAGAACAAAAGGGATGCGTTGAGAAAACCCAAGGCAAAATTACGGGCGCTCTCTGCATTGCCCCTTCCCCTGGACAGGCGTCGTTCCATCCATGTGCCGAGGGCCAGGACTCCATCCTCGATTCTCAAGGCATAGCCGACAAACCCGCCTATCACCACTGAGAACAACAGGATCAGGTAGGATCCTGTCTGCATCGCCATGGAGATACCGATAACCAACGTGACCAAACCCGAAGAGGTAAATACAACCTCCTGATAAGAGGCCTTGAGCTTGTTCTTCACCAAGAGTCCGAGCAAGGACCCGACGATTACCATGAGGGCGTTGAAATAGGTAGCAATCATAATGCCAACGAGTATAATGGTTTTGGAATACTCACTCAAGGAAGCAACATGCAAAACATCTTGCTGGCCGCAGGGCTGGGCTCACGAAGCGAAGGAAAGAAACTGTTGCTCCCCTATCAGGGGGAGACGTTGGTCCATCATGCGGTCAAGGAATCCCTTCTTGCAGGCCTGTACACGGTGCTTGTGACCGGATACAAGGCTGACGAAGTGAAAGAAGCCGTCAAGGACCTGTACTGCGACAATCTGCTGGTTGTGCACAACAGCGAATATGCGCAGGGACAAGGCAGTTCCACCCGCTGTGGGGCATTTTATCTCAGAGAAGAGGAAAGCTTCTTCATCTCCCTTAGCGACATGCCACTTATCAAGGCAAGACACTATCACCACCTTGTTCGATGTGCAACACACGCTGCAGCCAGGCCCAGCTATAAAGGCAGGCTGGGCCATCCGGTGCTCCTTGCCCCGACATTTCTGTCGGTCATCAGAGACCGGAACGGCCCGTTCACCATGCGAAGCCTGCTATCTTCCTATGAAGTACAGGCAATCGAAGTGGACGAAGAAGCCTATATCCTCGATATAGATACGCTGGATGAGTACCACGCGCTGCTCGCTAGCGGGCAACCACCTCAGAGCCCTCCATTGTAAGATGGATTGAAGAGCCGGGGGCGAAACCGCCGCCGAGCAGTTTCACCGACAAGGGATCCTCAACCATACGCTGGATGGCACGCTTGATGGGCCTTGCACCGAAGGCGGGATCATAGCCTTCGCGGTACAGAGCATCCACCACCTCATCGTCCCAACGCAACGAGAAACCCCGCTTCTGCAGACGAGTCTGCAGTTGCTTCAGTTGCAATCCCACAATTCTACGGACCTGCTCCTCTCCCAGCCGTTCAAAGACTATGATCTCATCCAACCGATTGATGAACTCAGGCTTGAAGGAACTGTGGATGATTTGATTCACCATGCTCACTCCTTCCTCGTGACTCGGGGCATTCAAGAGCTGCTGGCTGCCCAGATTGCTGGTCATGATGATCACTGCGTTGGTAAAGTCGACGACCCGGCCTTGGCCATCGGTCAATCGGCCGTCGTCGAGCAGCTGCAGCAGGACGTTGAATACATCCGGATGCGCCTTCTCAATCTCGTCGAAGAGAATGACCGAATACGGACGTCGCCTGACCACCTCGGTCAGCTGTCCGCCTTGGTCGTATCCTACATACCCCGGAGGAGCACCGATGAGGCGGCTTACGGAGAATTTCTCCATGTACTCGCTCATGTCGATGCGGGTCAAAGCCTTCTCATCATCAAAGAGCAGTTGGGCAAGCACCTTGGCAAGCAAGGTCTTTCCAACACCCGTAGGACCGGCGAACAGGAATGTTCCCAGCGGCTTGTGCTCATCGGAGATGCCCGCCTTATTGCGTCTGATGGCGTTGCTGACTGCTTCAATGGCTTGCTTCTGGCCGACCACCTGCTCTGAGAGCGTCTTTTCCAGCTGCAGATATTTAGCCATCTCACTACCTTTCATCTTAGCAACAGGCACTCCTGTCCAGTTGCTGACGATGCGGGCGATATCGTCTTCACTGACCTCTTCACGCAGCATCTGTTTGCCTTCGTTCTGTACACCGGCAAGTTGCTGGTTCATCGCTTCGATTTCTCGGACCAATTCGGGAATCTGGCCGTGTTTGATCTGGGCTGCCTTGGCAAGGTCCCCATCACGTTCTGCGCGCTGCTCCTCCAGATTCAACTGCTCCAAGCGAGCCTTGCTCTCACGCAGCTTCGCAATGAACGAGCGTTCGTTTACCCACTGCAGATGCATGGCATCGCGCTTGTTCTTCAAGTCCCCCAGCTCCTTGTGCAGCTTCTCCCGCCGTTCACCGCTTGCCTTGTCCGTCTCACGGTTGAGCGCCTGGTCTTCTATGTTCAATTGCAGGATCTTGCGCTCGATCTGGTCCAGTTCATCCGGTTGACTTTCGATCTCCATCTTCAGCTGGCTGGCCGCCTCATCCACCAAGTCGATGGCCTTGTCAGGGAGGAAACGGTTGGTAATGTACCGGTTGCTCAAGGTGGCTGCAGCCACCAAGGCCTCATCCTTGATTCGAACCCCATGGTGCACCTCATAGCGCTCCTTGAGCCCGCGCAGAATGGCAATCGTGGACTCAACCGACGGCTCCTTGGTGTAGACCGGCTGGAAACGCCGCTCCAAAGCCTTGTCAGGCTCGATGTACTTGCGGTACTCATCCAAGGTGGTCGCCCCGATCGTGTGCAGTTCCCCGCGGCTGAGCGCCGGCTTGATCAGGTTTGATGCATCGGTGGAACCTTCACTGGCCCCGGCTCCGACGATGGTATGCAGTTCATCGATGAACAGAATGATCGCCCCTTCGCTGGAAGTCACTTCCTTGACAACCGCCTTCAGGCGCTCCTCGAACTCACCCCTGTACTTCGCCCCTGCAACCAGAGAGCCGACATCAAGGCTCAAAAGACGTTTATGCTTCAACGACTCCGGCACATCTCCTGAGGAAATACGAAGGGCGAGCCCCTCGACAATGGCGGTTTTCCCAACACCGGGTTCCCCGATGAGAACCGGATTGTTCTTGGTCTTTCGGGAGAGCACCTGCATCAGGCGACGGATCTCCTCATCGCGCCCGATGACCGGATCGAGCTTGCCTTGGCGGGCAAGGGTCGTCATATCCCTGCAGTATTTCTCCAGTGCCTGGTATCGGCTCTCCGGGTCCTCGCTTTGGATGCTCTGGTTTCCCCGGATGGTTTGGAGCGCCTGCATCACCGAGTCCTTGGTCAACCCAAGACTCTTGAGGGCCTTGCCGACCTGACTGCCATCATCAAGAACTGCAAGCAGCACGTGCTCGGCACTCAAGTATTGGTCCTTGAACTCCAAGGCCACTTTGTCGGCTGCGTACAACTGACCGCCCAACTGCGCAGAAAGCGAACGCTGTACGTTCGATCCATAGGCTTTGGGAAGTCGGTTGAGCAACCCTTCAATCTTCTCTTTCACCAGTTTGTGCGGTACGCCCAGCCGCTCGAGAAGCGGAGGCAGCAAGCCCTCCTTCTGGTCCAAAAGGGCTAGAATCAGATGCTCGGTGGTAATCTCTGCATTACCGTGCTCATTGGCAAGCATATCTGCATCAGCGATTGCCTGACGCAGTTTAATGGTCATTTTATCTAAATTCATGGATACTCCTCATCTTCGGGCATGAAGCAACGCGACCCTTTGCAGGGCCCTGTCCTGTACATACCAAATATACTGAGGTTTTTACTTATCGACTAGGAAAGGCCTTCGCGCTGTAGAAGGCAAGATAGGTACTTACCAGATGCTTGGAGTGCTGCATATCAAACGTATCGAGGAAAGCAACCTGGAAACAGGAGGACTCTAGCAGCAAGAGCAGATGGTCCGCCACCCGGTTCACATCACAGCCGATGATGTCCCCTTCCTTGATGCCCATCCGCAAAAGGCGCTTGAACAAAATGGTAAGCTTGGCCGTTCGGCGCAGGATGATTTCGTTGAAATCCCTGCCTTCCTTCTTCATTTGCAGCATCACATCGACCAAGCTGGTAAGCTCGCCTTCATGCTCGCTGGCTGTCTGCATGATATCCAGGCAGATGTTGGTGATGCGCACAATATAGTTCTGGTCGGTCGACCAGGCAAAGGAAGCATACTTGTTGAACATCCGGCCGGTAACCAGTTTTACCGCGTAATAATAGATTTCTTCCTTGTCCTTGAAGTATTGATAGATGGTCGGCCGGGAAATGCCGCATTCTGTGGCGATCAAAGAGAGATTGGAGTCACGATACCCCTCCCGCGCAAACACTTTCAGTGCTGTTTGCAGGATTTTCTCCTTCCTCTGCTCATGATCTATCTTCTTGGGCATGCGTCTATTAACTCCCTGGTTCCGCTACAAAACTGTTGTTACTGTACAATATATCATTATAATGTAGAAAACACTAGAATGGAATTGGAGAATCAGCATGGTTTTATCTCTCCTTGCAGGTATTTTTCTACTCCTGTTGCTCATAATGATTGCTCGAACGATGGTGCTGCAACAATCCAAAGAGGCTGCGCCACAAACCCGTCGGACCGTCGACGAACAGGATGCCCTCGGCATACTGAGCAAAGCCGTACAATGCAAAACCATCTCCCATCAGGACCCGGAGAGGACCGATTGGAATGAATTCATCCGTCTGGCCGACCTGTTTGCACAAACTTATCCACGCTGTGAGAGTCATCGTATTACACCAGATGCCGGAGCCTATAACCTTGTGTATCGGTTCGAGGGGGAGGACACCCAAGCCGCTCCCGCTCTTCTGACTGCACACCTCGATGTCGTAGGAGCCCAGGAGGAGGCGTGGTCGCATCCACCTTTTTCCGGCGTCATCGAGGATGGGTATCTTTACGGACGAGGCAGTTTCGACTGTAAGGTACAGGCAGTTGCAATCCTCACTGCATTCGAGTCACTGCTTGCACAACACAAGAGACCGAAGCGGACCTTCTATGTTGCGTTCGGTTGTGACGAGGAGTGCAACGGCTCGCAGGAAGGAGCATGTTCCATCGCCTCCTGGTTTGAAAAGCAAGGGATCAGCTTTGCATATGTCCTCGATGAAGGCGGCGTGGTCAGCCAACGCTACATCAAGGGATTCGATCAGGACATCGCCGTGGTGGGAGTGGCCGAGAAGGGTTACATGGACGTAGAGCTGTCTGCTGCGAGCAGCGCAGGGCACTCTTCCACCCCATCCTTCCCTACTGCACTGGGATTGGTCTGTCAGGCTGTACAGAGCCTTGAGAGAAGAACAATGCCGGCCAGACTCACCGTCCCTGTCAGGGCAATGCTCGATTCCCTTGGGCGGCAGGCGAAATTTCCGTTCCGCTTGCTCTTCTTGAACCTGTGGATCACCAAGCCGATGCTACTGGGAATCTTCAGCAGAAGCCCGACTCTCAACGCCTTGATCAGGACAACGGTTGTTCCGACGATGATTGAGGCCAGCGACAAGAGCAATGTCATAGCCGAGCAGGCCAAGGCCATGGTCAACGTCCGACTGCTTCCCGGCCAAACCCCTGATGAGGTGCTTGCGTGGATGGAGAAGGTCATCGGCAATCCAAAGGTCAAGCTCAAAGCCGTACGCTTCACCGCTGCATCAGAGGTGAGCCCTGCCAAGGGAGAGGCTTTCGACCATCTTGAAAAGACCATCACGGCCTGTTTCGATCATGTCCTGGTGACCCCTTATCTGATGCTTGGCGCAACCGATGCGCGCAAGTATCAGAAGCTGAGCAAGCATATCTATCGATTCACACCGGTACGGATGGATAGAAGTGAAGTCGAGCGCATGCATGGGGTGGATGAGCGAATCAGCGAACAGAACATCCGCCTTGCCGCCACGTTCTACGCAACGCTGATCCAAGGCTGAGCATGCAAAGGCCCCGCACAATGGCGGGGTCTTGCATGTACAGGACAGGTTGTTTCAGCCGTTTATGTAATCTTTACTTCAATGGCCTTGGGCTTTGCAACTTCCTTCTTGGGAAGGGTGAGCCTCAGAAGCCCATCGGCGAATGCACCTTCAATCTTTTCCTCATCCACATCCTCGGGAAGGGTGAAGGAACGTTCGAAGCACTGGTAGCAACGTTCGGAAACAAGCCTTCTCTTGTCCTTCTCCTCCTTCTTGCTCTGCTTTGCCGAACTCAGCTTCAGCACATGCTTCTCAACCTGCACCTTCACTTCCTCCTGCTTATATCCGGGAAGCTCAGCCTCCAAAACATAGGCATCGTCGTTTTCAACAATGTCTACAGCAGGGAAGCGGGAGGGCATCAGGCCCCAGTCACCGAGCATGTCATTGAAGAGCGAGTCAAATGCTGACACCATCGGGGAATTGTAATCACGTTTTGCCAAGTATTTCATAGTACACCTCCGTGTTTTGTTGTATTCTGTTTTGCTCCCTTTTCGGGTTCGATAATACAGATGCAACAAGCGTGCCAAGTTTTCCATACAAGGAGGTTATATTTTATATTTATATGTATTATATATACTTAAGCGTCTTTTTACATAAACAGTAATCTACAAGACCATGAGGAGAACAGCAAGAGAATGGGACAATCCGATCCCGCCATGCACAAGACTGATTCGATATTGAGTCAATTTGACACACCTATGCCATAGAAACTCCACCAAAGTGGCTCATCAAGAGCCACCCTGCGGAAATTCTTCATCACAACTCTCTTATTTGCATATAATTATCTTTCTATTCGGCTTGTTACTCTTCTACAACACAACCTTTGCCTGTCCCACTCGAGAAGACCAAAACAATCAAAGAATCAGAGTATACCCGTCATAGTGGCAACCATGACGGCCTTGATCGTATGCATGCGGTTTTCAGCCTCATCGAAGACCACCGAGTGCTTGCTGCGAAAAACCTCGTCGGTCACTTCAAGCTCCTTCAAGCCGAACTGGTCATGAATCTGCTGTGCCACAGCGGTATTGAGGTCATGGAAGGAGGGCAGGCAGTGCTCGAACAGTACATCGGGGTTTCCCGATGCCTGCAGGACATCCATGGTCACCTGATAGTCCTTCAAGAGTGCAATCCTCGTCGCTGTCTGATCCTCCTCACCCATCGAGACCCAGACATCGGTGTAGATGACATCCACTCCCTGCACGGCCTCTTGGATGCTGGTGGTCGCCGTTATGACGGCACCTGAGTTCTTGCAAGAGGGAGCAAGTTCCTCAAGCAGGCTCCGGGATGGAAACAGCTCCTTGGGACTTGCAATACGATACTCCATGCCCAGCTTGGCAGCCCCTATCATCAATGCATTGGAAACATTGTTGCGCCCATCACCGATATAGGCGAACTTCAAATCCTTGGGCTCTTTTCCGGTATGCTCCATGGCGGTCAACACATCGGCGAGCACCTGGGTGGGATGGTCGTCATCGGTAAGTCCGTTCCACACCGGAACACCGCTGTACGTTGCGATTTCACGGATGACTTCAGGTGAGAAACCCCGGTATTGGATGCCGTCGTACATTCTGCCCAGCACCTTGGCGGTATCCTCAATCGATTCTTTCTTTCCCATCTGGCTGTTGGTGAGGAAGGTGACCTGGGCGCCTTCATCAAAGGCGGCTACTTCAAAGGAACAACGGGTGCGGGTGGAGCTCTTGTCAAAGATGAGCACGATGTTTTTATCTGCGAGCAACTTTCCTTCCAGCTTGGTAGGACAACCCTGCCCTTTCTTCTTTGCCTTAAGGTCGATCGACAACTGCAAAAGAGCCAGTATCTCTTCGGCCGTGAAATCCTTAAGTGTCAAAAAACTGCGTCCTTTCATACGTTCCTCCGAAAGTGATGGATACTTATTGTAGATATTTATACAATAACTGTCAATATTTATGCATTTTTCTTCGAATCACAAATTATTATATGCATAACTATACAAAAAAACCTCCCAGCGTATGCCAGGAGGCTGTACAAAAAAGGAAAATGCCTACTTTGAAACCAGAACGACTTCTCCGTTGGTATAGTGCTGAGCAACATACGCCTTGATCTTCTCGCCGCGCAGTGCCTTTACCAAGGCGACGATTGCAGCATCGCTCTCACGACCCTGCTTGACTGCTACGACATTGACGTACGGGCTGTCCGAACCTTCAACGATCAAGCCGTCGCGGGTGGCGATCAGACCGGCGGGAATCGCATAGTTGCCATTGATGATGGCGGCATCGACATCCTGAAGGACACGGGGAAGGCTGGCCGCCTCAATCTCACGGAACTTGAAGTTCTTGGGATTGGCGGTGACATCAAGAGGGGTGGCTTCAAGACCGGCATTCGCAGCGAGTGTGAGCAGACCGGCGCTCTGCAGCAACAGCAATGCCCTGCCTTCGTTGGTGGGGTCGTTGGGAATTGCAATGGTCGCACCATTAGGAAGGTCTGTGAGGGCCTTGTACTTCTTGGAGTAGAGTGCGAACGGCTCGACGTGGATGCCGCCGGCATTGGCCAGATGATATCCCTTCTCCTTGTTGAAGGATTCCAGATAGGGGATGTGCTGGAAGAAGTTGGCATCAAGCTCTCCGCTCTCCAGTGCTTCGTTCGGTGTGACATAGTCAGTGAACTCCTGCACCTTGAGGGTATAGCCCTCTGCAGCAAGGTCCTCGACGATCAGATTGAGGAATGCAGCATGAGGCTCGGGGGTTGCTCCAACAACGATGGTCTTGGAGGTTGCCTGCTCTTTGGTACCTGCTGCGAACAGTGAGAACGCCAGCAACAGTACAAGGGTGATGCTTAGAATCTTTTTCATAATTTCTCCTTCTCTCCCCCACAAGGCGAGAGGTATGCACAACTGATGCATCAGCGGCGGGCTATAAGCCTCGCACTGATTTTGTTGCCTATCACCTGCACGATCTCAACGAGAACGAGGATGATTACAACGGCAACGAACATAATATCGCCTCGGAAGCGCTGGTATCCATACCGAATCGCCAGATCTCCCAGGCCGCCTCCACCGATTGCTCCGGCCATGGCCGAATAACCGATCAGGTTGATGATGGTGAGCGTCACACCGCTGACCAAGGAGGGCAGTGCCTCAGGAATCAAGACCTTCCGGACAATCTGAAAATTGGTGGATCCCATAGCACGGGCGGCCTGAACGACCCCCGGATCCACCTCCTTCAGTGCAGTCTCAATCACTCGAGCCACAAATGGTGCTGCCGCAATGGACAGCGGGACGATAGTAGCGGTGGTACCGATACTCGTGCCGATGAGAATCCTTGAAAGCGGAAAGAGCAGAATCATCAGGATGATGAAGGGAAACGAGCGCAACACATTGACGATTCGCCCCAGGACACTATTCAACATGGGATGAGGGATGATGCCCCCCTGTTCCTCACTTGACGTGGCGGATAGCAGAATCCCCAAGGGAAGGCCCAAAATCAGGGAGAACAGGGTGGAGAAGAAGACCATGCTCAATGTTTGTAATGTGGCGTCGAAAACCAACAACCAAATCTTGCTCATTCTGCATCCTCCTCTTCAACGACGACACCCATCTGTTTCAAAGCCTCGATGGCCCGCTTCTTCTCCTCTTCACTGCCGCTGATGTCTACAAGCATGGTTCCGATCTCAACATCACTGACTTTCTGAACCCCACCTGCGCGGATATTGAAATCCACCCCTATCTGTCGGCTTATCTTGCTGAGAATGGGTTGGTCCGTGGTCCCCCCACGGAACCGCAGGGTATATGCTCCCCGCTTCTTCGACCAGTGGACCATATGGTCATCGGCAAGCGAAGCCTCATCGATGCCTACAAGGTGAGTAAGAAATTCCTTGGTCACTTCACTGGAGGGATTGGCAAAGATATCGGTGACCAAACCCTGCTCCACGACAACTCCGTCATCCAATACAGCCACTTGATCGCAGGCATCCCGTACCACTTCCATCTGATGGGTAATCATTACCACAGTCAAGGACATCTTGCGTTGGATTTCCTTCAGGAGAGCCAAGATGGAGTGGGTTGTCTGGGGGTCGAGAGCGCTGGTGGCCTCATCACAGAATAGTATATCGGGATCACAGGCAAGGGCGCGGGCGATGGCCACGCGCTGCTTCTGTCCACCGCTGAGCGTGCTGATAGGGGCATTGCCCCTTCCTTCAAGCCCGACGAGGGCGAGCAATCTCTCAACCTTCTGCTTGATTTCCTGTTTCGGAATTCCGGTTATTTCCAATGGATAAGCAATATTCTGTTCTGCATTCCGGCTGGAAAACAGATTGAAATTCTGGAAAATCATACCAATACGGCGGCGTCTCTGAATAAGACTGTCCTTCTCCAAATCGTCAACCCGCTTGTCATCAAAATAGACTTCACCTGCATCAGGTCGTTCCAACAGGCTGATCAACCGAACCAAGGTCGACTTTCCGGCCCCGCTCTTACCGATGATGCCGTAGATGGTGTTTGAGGGTATCGAAAGAGAGATGCCATTGACTGCATGCAATGTACCATACGTTCTCTTTAGATTTTTCAACATAATCTGCATACATATACCCTCTGTATTCACTTTGGAGTTGAATTGTTACCATCATAGTGAAAAGGGTTGTATTGGACAAGACACAGATGGGATAAAATCGTGATACCCTATCATACAGATAGCATTTGTCTGCCTAACGACGAAAAGAGGACGTTTTCACGTCCCCTTCTCTATCTATGTATATACAACCGGCAAGCCGGTGCAAGGCAAAAAGAAGGCCCGGCGGCTACCTACTCTCCCACGGCTAACCGTAGTACCATCGGCGTGAGGGTGCTTAACTTCCGTGTTCGGGATGGGAACGGGTGTGTCCACCCTGCTGTGGCCACCGGGCCGGCCAACGCCTGGGAGCACGGATGGATCCGTACGACCGGCCTTGGCAGCCCTGGGACTGGAAGGATGATATGGTCAAGCCTCTCGGATGATTAGTACCGGTGGGCTGAACGCGTTGCCGCGCTTGCACCCCCGGCCTATCGAACAGGTAGTCTCCCTGTTTCCTTACGCCCGCTTGTGCGGGTGGGATGTCTCATCTTGGGGAGGGCTTCCCGCTTAGATGCTTTCAGCGGTTATCCCTTCCGAACGTAGCTACCCGGCAGCTGCCGTTGGCACGACAACCGGTACACCAGAGGTTCGTCCACTTCGGTCCTCTCGTACTAAAAGCAGAACCCCTCAAACATCCAACGCCCATGGCAGATAGGGACCGAACTGTCTCACGACGTTCTGAACCCAGCTCGCGTACCGCTTTAATTGGCGAACAGCCAAACCCTTGGGACCTGCTCCAGCCCCAGGATGCGATGAGCCGACATCGAGGTGCCAAACCTTGCCGTCGATATGAACTCTTGGGCAAGATCAGCCTGTTATCCCCGGAGTACCTTTTATCCGTTAAGTGACGGCGCTTCCACTCGCTACCGCCAGATCACTAAGACCTACTTTCGTACCTGCTCGGCTTGTTTGCCTCGCAGTCAAGCCACCTTGTGCCTTTACACTTGCCGGATGATTCCCAACCATCCTAAGGTGACCTTCGCGCGCCTCCGTTACTCTTTAGGAGGCGACCGCCCCAGTCAAACTTCCCGCCTGGCACTGTCCCGCGACCGGATGACGGCCGCGGTTAGAAAATTGGACAGGCAAGGGTGGTATTTCACCGACGGCTCCTCGCAGGCTGACGCCCACGCCTCGCGGCCTCCCACCTATCCTACACATCCCTGCCCAAGTCTCCATGCCAAGTTGAAGTAAAGGTTCACGGGGTCTTTCCGTCTAACCACGGGTACCAGGCATCTTCACCTGGACTTCAATTTCACCGGATTTCGCGTTGAGACAGCGCCCATATCGTTACACCATTCGTGCGGGTCGGAACTTACCCGACAAGGAATTTCGCTACCTTAGGACCGTTATAGTTACGGCCGCCGTTTACTGGGGCTTGGATTCGCTGCTTCGATCGCTCTGACAACTCCTCTTGACCTTCCAGCACCGGGCAGGTGTCAGTCCATATACTTCCCGTTGCCGGTTCGCATGGACCTGTGTTTTTGGTAAACAGTCGCATGGGCCGTTTCTCTGCAACCCCCTCGCGGGGGCCATACTTATCCCGAAGTTACGTATGCATTTTGCCGAGTTCCTTAACGCGAATTCTTCCGTGCGCCTGTGCATTCTCAGCTCGCCCACCTGTGTCGGTTTGTAGTACGGTCCCCCAGGGCCGTTCCTTAGGGATTATTTCTCGGCACGACGACTACGCGCACTTCACCGCACCGTGGTGCGGCTCGCTCGCGGCTCGCCTCGGCCCCCGGATTTGCCTGGGGGCCTCGTCGGCTCGCCGTTTCGGCCGGGACTACCGTCGCCCGGCTGCGTTTCGCCCTATGCGTCATCCCATCGGAACCCTGGGAGGTGCGGGAATGTTGACCCGCTTCCCATCGGCTACGGCTCTCGCCCTCGCCTTAGGGGCCGACTGACCCTTGGGTAGATTGACTTTACCCTGGAAACCTTAGGCTTTCGGCGGACGGGGATCTCACCCGTCTTTTCGTTACTCATGCCTGCATTCTCTCTTCCGTCCCGTCCACGGGGGCTTGCGCCCCCGCTTCTTCCGTACACGGAATGCTCTCCTACCGACAGCATCACTGCTGTCCCGCGGCTTCGGTGGCGTGCTTAGCCCCGTTACATTATCGGCGCATGACTACTCGACCAGTGAGCTGTTACGCACTCTTTGAAGGGGTGGCTGCTTCTGAGCCAACCTCCTGGCTGTCTGTGCAATCATACTTCCTTTCCCACTCAGCACGCCTTGGGGACCTTAGCCGGCGGTCCGGGCTGTTTCCCTCTCGACGACGGCCCTTATCAGTCGCCGTCTGACTGCCGCACATTGTATCGCGGTATTCGGAGTTTGGTTAAGCTCGGTACCCAGTGACGGGCCCTCACCTATCCAGTGCTCTACCTCCGCGACAGTCCATGCGACGCTAGCCCTAAAGCTATTTCGGAGAGTACCAGCTATCTCCAAGTTTGTTTAGTCTTTCGCTCCGAGCCACAGCTCATCCCAACCCTTTTCAGCGGATTTAGGTTCGGCCCTCCACAGGATTTCACTCCTGCTTCAGCCTGGCCATGGCTAGATCACTTGGCTTCGGGTCTACCGCACGCGACTGAACGCCCTGTTCAGACTCGGTTTCCCTGCGGCTCCGGGACTCCCATCCCTTAACCTCGCCGCATACGGTAACTCGCAGGCTCATTCTACAAAAGGCACGCCATCACCCTCTCGGGCTCTGACCGCTTGCAGGTCCACGGTTTCAGGTTCTCTTTCACTCCCCTCCCGGGGTCCTTTTCACCTTTCCCTCACGGTACTATGCGCTATCGGTAGCTGCCGAGTATTTAGCCTTGGAGGGTGGTCCCCCCGGATTCCGGCAGGATTTCTCGTGTCCCGCCGTACTCAGGTAACGCGGCCATGCAGCCGCAAGCGTTTCGCGTACGGGGCTTTCACCCGCTCTGGCCGGCCTTCCCAGGTCCGTTCCGCTACGCTTGCGGTTTCTCACTGCACGGGGCAACCCCCGCCGCATCCCTACAACCCCGCGCACCCGAGGGCACGCGGTTTGGGCTCCTCCCCGTTCGCTCGCCGCTACTGGGGGAATCTCGTTTGATTTCTACTCCCGCTGGTACTTAGATGGTTCACTCCCCAGCGTATCTCCCATGCACGGTATTTTATTCGCGTGCATGTGCATGTCATCCAGACATACGGGTTACCCCATTCGGAAATCCGCGGATCTTCGGGTATTGGCCCCTTCCCGCGGCTTATCGCAGCTTATCGCGTCCTTCTTCGCCTGGCAGCTCCTAGGCATCCTCCGTGGACCCTTATTCACTTGACCATATCATTCTTCCAATCCCTGCGCTATGTTGACTTGCTCTATTCGCAAATGCTCTGTAAAAAAACAAGTTGCCAACGCAACTGAAAATGGGACTGATAAGACTTGAACTTATGACCTCGTGCTTATCAGGCACGCGCTCTAACCACCTGAGCTACAGTCCCGGTTAACAGAAATATCAGAGAAGAGAAGAGTTGATTGGAAGCTGAAGGGCGATTTGTTGCAGGACTTGCACCTGCTGGTCGACGACCGTTGACGGACGCGGCTGTGAGGGCCGCATCCAGCCTTTCTTCTCAGAAAGGAGGTGATCCAGCCGCACCTTCCGGTACGGCTACCTTGTTACGACTTCACCCCCCTCACCGGACGTACCTTCGGAACCGCCCCCCCTTGCGGGTTGGGCTGGCGACTTCGGGTACCCCCGACTCGGATGGTGTGACGGGCGGTGTGTACAAGGCCCGGGAACGTATTCACCGCGCCATGCTGATGCGCGATTACTAGCGATTCCAACTTCATGGAGTCGGGTTGCAGACTCCAATCCGTACTGGGACCGGCTTTAAGCGATTCGCTCCGCCTCGCGGCCTCGCTGCGCTCTGTACCGGCCATTGTAGCACGTGTGTAGCCCAGGACATAAGGGCCATGATGACTTGACGTCGTCCCCACCTTCCTCCGGTTTGTCACCGGCAGTTCCGCCTGAGTCCCCACCTTCACGTGGTGGCAACAGGCAGCAGGGGTTGCGCTCGTTGCGGGACTTAACCCAACACTTCACAGCACGAGCTGACGACAGCCATGCAGCACCTGTACGCCGGCCGCAAGCGGCACGCACCTTTCGATGCGCTTCCGGCGTATGTCAAGCCCTGGTAAGGTTCCTCGCGTACCATCGAATTAAACCACATGCTCCACCGCTTGTGCGGGCCCCCGTCAATTCCTTTGAGTTTCACCCTTGCGAGCATACTCCCCAGGCGGTGCACTTAATGCGTTAGCTACGGTACCGGGGGTCGACCCCCCGCCACCTGGTGCACATCGTTTACTGTGCGGACTACCAGGGTATCTAAACCTGTTTGCTCCCCGCACCTTCGCGTCTCAGCGTCAGTACATGGCCAGATGCCTGCCTTCGCCATTGGTGTTCTTCCAGATATCTACAGATTTCACCCCTACACCTGGAATTCCGGCATCCCCTCCTGTACTCAAGCCCTGCAGTTTCCAGCGCGTCCCCCCGGTTGGGCCGGGGTCTTTCACGCCGGACTTGCAGGACCGCCTGCACGCCCTTTACGCCCAATGATTCCGAACAACGCTCGCCCCCTACGTGTTACCGCGGCTGCTGGCACGTAGTTAGCCGGGGCTTATTCCGGGATTCACGTCATCCCGCGGCCATTCCCTGCCACGGTTGTTCCCCCTCCCGAAAAGAACTTTACAACCTCACGGCCTTCTTCGTTCACGCGGCGTCGCTCCGTCAGGCTTTCGCCCATTGCGGAAGATTCTTAGCTGCTGCCTCCCGTAGGAGTCTGGACCGTGTCTCAGTTCCAATGTGGCCGTCCACCCTCTCAGGCCGGCTACCCATCGTCGCCACGGTGGGCCGTTACCCCGCCGTCTAGCTAATGGGACGCAGACTCATCCCCCGGCGGCGCCGCAGCGCCTTTCCCGGATCCCGCCATCGCGGGTCCCGTCTCATCCGGTATTAATCCAGGTTTCCCTGGGCTATCCCGGGCCGGGGGGCAGATTGTCCACGTGTTACTCACCCGTCCGCCGCTCTAGGGGCCCGAAGGCCCTTGCCGCTCGACTTGCATGCTTAAAACGCGCCGCCAGCGTTCGTTCTGAGCCAGGATCAAACTCTCCGTCATAGGAATCCCGCACCCGAAGGTGCGGGCTCTACTTCTTCAATAGTTCGCCCTGTCATTCCTCGCAAACGAACGTAGCTTTTCACTACTGTTCATCATTTTCTTAGGTAATTGACTGGGAAGCCCTTACAGCTTCCACACACTCGATCAACGGCCAATTGGCAATCATCTCGTGTCTTTTATCTTCTCTTCTCTTCTCTCATATATCTGTCAAAAAACAATCGCTGTCGACTTGGTGTCGCTCAGCGTGCTCCGATAACATAACAAAAGACGCCTTCTAGTGTCAAGCATCCCTTGCAACTATTTCTGCATTTAATTTGCTCGTTTCCTCAGAAGCTCATGCACAATCTCGGAAAAGCCCGCACCACCCTCGCTCTCAGAAGCATACCGAGGAAGCACTTGCATCGATTGCACATGCTTCTGTATGTTACCGACTCCGAAACTCAACGGAAAACGAGAAAACATCACCTGGTCGTTGGGAGCATCTCCACAATAGCAACTTTTTTCAATCATGGTCTTTTCATCAAGGCCCAGAACATCTGCAAAAAAGGCCTTTGTACCCTGATACTTGTCAAACGACCCGAACCATGCATTCACATGAATCGAGCTGACGGCAGTCCCCGCCCCCATGCTTTTACATACCTCGACCACACGGGCAATCTGATCTGCATCCAAATAGGGCGGCTCGCTTCCATGATCGAACGCAACATCGAAAATTCTGGCAAACTGGTCGCTTGAAAGTTTGGAACCCGGTACAAGGGAGAGTACTTTCTCGATCAACGCACTTTTACGCTGTTCATACCCCTCTTGCACAATGGATGGGTGTACGTACTTACGGATGGCACCATTCTTACGGTAGAGGCATACCGCCCCGCTTTCGCTGAGCACGGCTTCAACCGGCCACTGACGCAGATAGGTATCTCCCCATCCAGCAGACCCCCCGGTCACACAGATGGTCCGAATGCCAGCTTCTTTCAAGACATACAAGGCTTCAAGGGCAACAGGCCTGAGCTTTCCTTCGGTGGTAATCGTATCATCAACATCAGTAAGCAGGAACGAGACCCTTCCGGCCTCGTCCCCTCTGAGATTCTGCACACTCTGCATATTCACATCCTCAGCGGGTCATCGTCGAAAGACTGCCGTCACGTATAATCGCCTTAATGTAGGTAAGAAAGGACATGACTGAAGAAAGGGCTGCCAATACGAAAATCACATACAAGCCGATGCGGGCCCCTTCCATGAAAGGAGCATCGGAGAACCAGTTGCCCAAGGCGATGTAAAGAATGCCTAAGGCTCCGCTGATGGCGTACAGCACAGCCTTGCTCTTCCCCCACAGGTTTGCCGCAACAGGCTTGCCCTTTCCCATCATCAGCATACGCACGAACAGGATGGAAAACTCCCTCCACATAATGAGGATGAAGGTCCAAAGGGGCATGACACCGGCACCCGACAGACACACAAAGTACGTCAGTCGAGAGAACGTATCGGCAAACGGATCCATTACCTTTCCCAAGTCGGTAACCAAATTCCTGCGTCGGGCAATTTGGCCGTCCAGCAGATCCGTCAGCTCGGTACATGCCCATAAAATGAGGGTGAGGATGGAAGAAAGAGTTTGAAAGTCCTCTCCGAACCAACCGCCCAGATGGAATGCGATGAAGAACATAGGAGCCATAATCAGCCGCGATACCGTAAGCTTATTCGGAATATTCATGAATACCTCTGATTAGCCGAACAGCCGGCTGAATTTGTTTTCAAGGTAGCTTGTGAACACTGTTGCGTCAAGAGCTTTTCCGGTTACCGATTCGGCAGTCCTCCGCCCTGTCTGCAAGGCGCCTTTCTCATACACGGCATACCTCAGATATGAGCTGATACCTTCCACATCATCAGGTCTCAGGCCGAGATTGTTCTGTATATGAGCCCAAATCTGAGCACCGTAGAGATTGCCCAGGGCATAGGTGGGGAAGTACCCGAAATCACCGCTGCTCCAATGTACATCCTGCAGCACACCCTCGCTTGCAGTTGCCGGCTTGAACCCGAACAGACGGGCAAACTCCTCATCCCATGCATGGGGAAGCTCTTCAACCGAAAGGTCTCCGGCAAGCAAAGCCTGTTCAAGACCAAAACGGAGGAAGATATGAAGACTGTAACTCATCTCGTCGGCATTGACGCGGATGCATGTCCGCCCGACCTTGTTGACCGCCCTGACAAAGTGGTCAAGGCCGATACCGGCTGTCTGGGTCGGGAAAAGCTTGCTGAACTGCGGATAGTAGCGCTCCCAGAACTCAGGGCTTTTGGAGACCATATTCTCCCAAAGCCGACTTTGCGACTCATGCATCCCATGGGACGCCCCGCCGGCAAGACTGGTGCCCCTGAGTCTTGTGCTTGAAGCACCCATCTCATACAGCGCATGCCCTCCCTCGTGTATCGAGGAGGCAAAACTGTCCATGACGCTGGGATCGGTATAGCGGGTGGTGATCCGGATATCGTCGCTGGCAATGGTGGTGGTGAAGGGATGCACCGAGACGGCACAGCTGCCGCGGGTGAAATCGAATCCCATATCGGTCAGCACCTGATTGGCAAACGCCTGTTGGCCCTCGATCGGATACGCTTGACGCAGAAAGGAAGCATCCACATCCTTCTCTGCATAGGTCTGCACCAAATCGGACAATGGTTTCTTGATCGAGTCAAAAAGGGTCGCCACCTCCTTGGTACTCATTCCTTCCTCGAACTCGGCTAGCAGGGCGTCATACAAGGAAGAGCTGTCATCGGATAAGCAGGAAGCTTTCTCCCTTGCCAGATCAACCATGACCGCCAGGTCCTGGGAAAAGAGGGAGAAGTCGCTGGCTTTACGGGCCGTCACCCAACTCTGATGGGCTTTTGCACCCCCCTCGGTGATGGCCCGCACCAGATCCTTGGGCATTCTCCGCTTTCTTTCATACTCCTTCCTACGGATCCTGATCAGCGCCTGCTCAAATACCGACTCACTCTTGGTCTCATCCAAGAGGGCGAGCAACTGTCCCATCTCATCACCGCTTGCCACCGCATGGGACTGCTCGGCAAGCCAGCCGAGTTGATTCGCACGTTCGTCCACCGCCTTCTCGCTGAGAATCGTCTCCTGATCCCACTGCAGGGCGGCGCCGATATGTTCAAGCATCACCAAATGGCGGTCAAGCGCCTCAAGGCGTGCAAAGGCTTGTTGTTGTTTCATACATCCTCCCAGAGATTGAGAGCCGGATTGCTCCGGCTCCCATTGCATTTACAGCTGCTCCTTGTTCTCTACCTTCTGCTTCACCATATCGATGAAAGCCTGGGTGGAGAGTCCATTCTCCTGCTTGCCGGTTCTCAGTCGTACCGACACCTGGTCGTTCTGAGCCTCCCGGTCGCCGATGATCACCATATAGGGGATCTTCTGCTGCTGGGCATTGCGGATCTTTGCATTCATGCGGTCGTCGCCAAGATCGGCCGATACCCGCAAGCCTTCCTTGCGCAGCCTTCGTTCCAATTCCTTGGCATAATCGAAGAAAGTCTCCCCTACAGGAATAATCTTGATCTGCTCGGGTGACAACCACGGCGGGAACGCTCCTGCATAGTGCTCGATCAGAACTCCGAAGAACCGTTCGATGGAGCCCAGCAGGGCACGGTGGATCATGTACGGACGCTTTTCCACCCCGTCCTTGTCCACGAACGTCATATCAAAGCGTTCAGGCTCATTGAAGTCGAACTGCACGGTGGAGAGCTGCCATTCACGACCGATGGCATCCTTGATCTTGAGGTCGATCTTCGGACCGTAGAAAGCACCGCCGCCTTCATCAATCTCATAAGAGAGACCCTCGGCCACAATCGCCTTGCGCAGCGCCTCGGTTGCATCAGCCCACCGAGCCGGATCACCAACCGATTTCTCAGGCATGGTGGAAAGGTACGCGTTGATCTCGGTAAAGCCGAATGAGTGAAGCATGTGCAGCGAAAAGCGCAATACTTCCAGAATTTCGTCATTCATCTGGTCGGGGGTGACAAAGAGGTGGGCGTCATCCTGAGTGAAACCTCGCACCCTCATCAAACCATGCATGGCACCAGCCTTCTCATATCGATACACCGTACCAAGTTCAGCCCAACGGAAGGGCAGGTCCCTGTAGGAACGCTTGCTGTTCTTGTAAATCATTATATGGAACGGGCAGTTCATCGGCTTCACATAATAGTCGCTCTTGTCCATCTCCATCGGAGGATACATACCCTCCTTGTAGAAGCCCAAATGACCGCTGGTCTCCCAGAGCCACGAACGGCCGAGGTGGGGGGTATAGACCATCTCATAGCCGTTGGCATAATGCTCGTTGCGCCAGAAGTTCTCGATCGCCTGACGAATACGCGCCCCCATCGGGTGCCAATAGACCAGGCCGGGACCGGCTTCCTCATGCAGACTGAACAAATCGAGCTCCTTGCCGAGCTTGCGGTGGTCGCGTTTCTCCACATCCTCAAGGTGCTGCAGATAGAGCCTCAGCTCCTTGGCATTTGCCCATGCAGTGCCGTAGATGCGGGTAAGCATCGGATTGGTCTCCTTGCCACGCCAATAGGCACCTGCAATACTCATCAGCTTGAAGGCATCGGCCTTCAGCTCCTTGGTCGACTCCACATGAGGTCCGCGGCAAAGGTCGGTAAAACCGCCTTGGCTGTACAGGGAGACCTCCTCGTCCTCGGGAATCGCCTGCAGCAATTCAAGCTTGTAGGTCTGGTCGGCAAACTGCTTCTGAGCTTCGGCTCTACTGACCACCGTCCGGACAAACGGCTTGCCCTCGGCGATGATGGCCTTCATCCTCTCAGTGATCTCCTCGAGGTCCTCGTTCACCAACTGCCTGGGCAGATCGAAATCATAGTAAAAGCCGTTGTCAATCGCAGGGCCGATCGTTATCTGTGCCGAGGGAAACATCTGCAGCACTGCTTCCGCCATGACATGCGCCATTGAGTGTCTAATTCTGGAGAGTCTCTCTCCTGCATCTTCCTTTGCCATACCATCTCCTCGTATATACCAACAAAAAAAGCCTTCATGCCTTCCCTCTCCGGTACGGCATCATCCGCATCCGGCAAGGACGAAGACATGAAAGCTCTCATGTTCCGCGGTTCCACCTTGCTTCCCTTTTCGATTCTATCCCACCGAAAAGGACGCTCAATTTACCTGTATCGCCAGGTGTGCGGCATAGTCTACTGGGTTTCCCGTTCGGTATGCGGCTCAAAAGGGGTTTTCATCGAGCGCCTGCCGGACTCCTCTCAACCAAGGGAATCCTCTCTGTTGCCCCGCCATCGACTACTCGTCTTTCTCAACGCCTTGTAAGATAGAATGCTTACATTGGAAAAAATAGTCAAGAGTACAACAATTGGGAAATTATCTTCGCAGCATCGTCGAGCAGCTTCTGGTCCTCAAGCGTAAAGCGTGAAAGCGTGGGGCTGTCCACATCCAACACCCCCACCACCCTGCCTTTTGCATCGACAAGGGGAGCGACCACTTCGCTGTTGCTTGCACTGTCGCAGGCGATGTGATCGGCAAAGGCATGCACATCGTCGACGCGCACACTCTTGCCGGTACGGGCGCACAACCCGCACACCCCCCTGGAAAAGGGGATGTCGGTACACGCCACCTTACCCTGGAATGGACCGAGCATCAAGTTCTGACCTGAATCGTCGACAAGGTAAAACCCCACCCAGTTGATGTCTCCCAGATGTTCGGCAAGCAAGGCCGAGGCGTTGGCCAGATGACAATAACGCCTGGGAACAGAACCATCCCAATCGCGTATGAGAGCAGCCAGCTGCTCAAGCATTCCCTCTGAATTGTGCAAATCCATGGAAGCAGCTCCTTGTTTATAGTACCGACCGCATGGCTTTCACCGGGGCGGCAGCCTTGTTGCCCCCCCGCAGCTTCATAGCCACCGAGGGTTTTACTACCACACCCGGGCCGTTGATGCAACCGCCTTCGCAGCACATCACCTCGACCAAGTCGGCTTCGGCCGGACGTTTCTCCCAGATTTTCATCGTCCTGAACATCTTCTTATCGACCCCATTGACCGGCAGCACCTGCACTTCGTGACTCGGGGCAAAGCGGCTGAGCACACACGAGGCAACCCCACCGGAGAGGGCGAACTGCCTGCAGTCCTCAAAGGAGGCGGTATCACCCAAGTCGGCTCCCTCCATCTCCCGCACATCGATGTTCTTGGCAATGAACAGGGAGGCGAGCTCGCTGAAGGTAATCACAGCGTCGATGGTCTTCAACCGTACAGCCTCCACCTTCTTGGCAAGACAAGGGCCGATGAAAACACTCTTGGTTGCAGGATTGAGTGCTTTTGCCTTCAAAGCAATATAGCCCATGGGTGAGAGGGCGGACGAACGTCGTTCATCGAGGAACGGCAGGTGCTTGTCCACCAACTCCATGTACGCAGGACAGCAGCTGGTAGTCATATACCCTTTCCCTCTTGCTTTACGCTCCGCCAGTTCCTCGGCCTCATGCAGACTCGTTGTCTCGGCTCCTTCGCTGACCTCCAGTACAGAAGAGAATCCAGCTGCAAGCAAAGCCGCCTTGATCTGTGAAAGCGTACCGGGAAACTGACCTTCGATTGCAGGAGCGATCAGGGCTGTGACATGCTCTTCCTTGGCGAGCATCTTGACCACCGGAATCAAGGCCGAGCGCTCGACGATGGCCCCGAACGGGCAGCTCATTGCACATCGTCCGCAGCTGATGCACTTCTGGTAGTCAATCTCCACATACCCCTCTTCATTCTTCTTCACTGCATTGACAGGGCAGGCTTCCTCACAGGGGACCGGAATATGGACAACTGCATGGAAGGGACATACTTCCTTGCACTTGCCGCAGCGTATGCAGCGGCTCTCGTCTATGTGAGCCTGCCCACCGGCGAACGTGATGCAATCCTTGGGGCAGTTTGCCAGACAGGGCCGGGCAAAACAGCCCCTGCAAGCGTCACTGATGAGATAGCGGTCCGGCGGACAGGAAGAGCAAGCCGTACTGATGGTCGTCAGGATCGGAGCTGCGGGTTTATCTTTCTGCATCACCTCTTCGACATATTCGGAGAGGCTTTTCAGCTCATCGTCATCGGTTTCGATGTTGATCCCCAAAAGCGCCATGATCCTGTAGCGGACCATCGCCCGCTCCTTATAGATGCAACACCTGTTGGGAACCCTCTGCTTGGGAATGATCCTGATGGGCAGCTTGTCGACATTCTCCTTCAACGTTCCTGCAAAGAACTCCTTGAGCACCTCTGCATGAACCTGACGCTTCATCAGCGTATATTGGTTGTTCAATTCAAGCACGGGTCGCCTCCGCAAGAAGTTTGCACAGTTTCTCCTGGTTCACACTGCCGTAGACATTCTCCCCGATGCGAACATAGGGAGGGCGCTCCTTGGATTGGGCGTCCTTGCAGCCGCCGATGCAGCTTACCCCCTCGATCTCGCAGCCGCCAAGAACAGCCGGATCCAAAAACTCGTTATAAAGGAGCAGGTCGGCACCTCCCTGTACAAAACAGGCGGTTCCTACACAAATCTGTACACGTACTTTATCTTTCTTACCCATATGCTTCTCCTCTGTTCAGATATATTCCTGCGAGGTCTCTTTCAGATACACATCTTCCAATGCCTTTCGGAGCCTGCCGATCAAGTTTCTTCGAATCCCTATCTCCACCGGAATGCTCGGGTCCTGATGGGCCTCATTGATTTTCGTCCCCACGATGAAGTGCACCTGGTCGCTGTCCTGCATGACTTGGATGAACTTCTTCACAGCATCATTGGTCATCGACCGAACCGGCTTCTTCTGCTCCAACGCGGTGGCCACCTTGCTGAGTGTGAGCATTCCTTCGGTCACCAGGTCTATACCCTCCATCATCGAACACGGAGGAACCTGGGGCGACCAACAACTCATATCCACTTTCAAGGGTTTTTGCATCAGACGGGAGACGATTTGCGCCGTTGTTCCACCACTGACAATTTTTTTCCCCTCGAACTCCTTGATCTTCTGCACCAGCTGTTCATCGTGCTCCTTGGTGAACGGAGGACCGGTGACCACCAGCGTACGCCTGGGCCTGCGGACATACACCACCATGCAGGTGATGTCGTCCTTGGCGCTCAGGCGGTCCAGGCTGTGCGCACGACAGACAATGGCCTGGGCGAGATCATGGCTGGAGATATCGGGATTTGCCTCAATCTGGGTACGGGTGAACTCCCGCACCCCATCCAGGCGCCAACCCAGGGGAAGCGACCTGCCCATACCGGCCTGGGTGACCCCGTCACTGAAAATCACGAGACGGCTGCCGATCGGCAGTGTAAGCAGGGAGTGGCCCAGCACCTCTTTCTTGAATGCTCCATCGCGCTGCAGATCGATATGCTCGACATCCCACTGCACGCTCGTGCTTCCTTGAAACACCAATGCGCTGGGATTGTCGTACTCCACCAGGTTCATGGCGACCTGGTCGCTGGCAAGCATCCTGAGGTCTGCGATGGTAAAGGTTGCATAGCTGATCTTGCGCTCCTTGCACACCGGCAGCGTATTCATGATGATCCGCGCCGAATGTGTCAGGTCCATCGGGCTGAAGCTCAGTTTGTGAGCCATTCGGGCCGTCAAGCTGGCAAGGACATTCGCCTTGACTCCACTTCCGAGTCCATCACTGAGCGTGCACACGATTTGGTTGTTCTCGGGGTTCCGGGAGAGCAGAAACACATCCCCCCCGATTTTCTGCCCGTCCTTGTAGATTTGGGCGTAGTCGACATCGATGAAAAGGTCGTTCATGACTCAACCTTGGTGAAGCCGTCGCTCTGACTGCTCCCGGGGACCTTGAAGGCATCGATGAGGCTGTTGAGCATGATCTCGGTCTCGGCGGCATTCTCACCGAGCAGGCTGGCGATCTGCTGCACCGTCTCCAAACTCTTCTGAATGACATCCTCGGCTTTCTTGATCACCGTCTCCCTTCTCACCGTGGGGGTGGTGATGTCTTCGAACAAGGCTCCTACAAGATGCTGTTTTTCCACCGAGAAGAAAGTCACCTTCAAAAACTTGTCTTGATAATGCAACCGATACTGCTGCGCCCTGGGATTGGAAAACTGATTCTTGAATTTCTCATGGAACGGTACGAACCGTTCAAGCGGCAAGCCGCCGACCAGACCCAGCAAGTCGCCTTCGATGGAGAAGTCGATGTCACCGAAAAGCTTGAGAAAGCTGTTGTTGCAATCTACGATTTTCAGCTGGTCATCGACGATGACCACACCGATCGGTATGGTTCTGAGCAGTACATCAATCTTGCTCTGTGCCTCCTTTCGCATCTTGGTGACACACATCTCCGGCTCGGCCATCCCGTCGAGATACGCGATCGCCATCTCGCGGCAACTGTTGTAGCCGCAGCCGCCGCAGTTCAGCTCCTCGGCTTTGTCACGCTTGCCGAGAATCTTCAAGGCTCTTTCTATCTCCAATTCGCTGTGTATCGATACGAAGCTGGAAACCGGCGGGTTCTGCACACCGTTTCCTGGTTTTTCAATCAAGGAATATCCCTTCTCAAGCAAGGTGGAAACAAACGACCGGTCACCGGCGAACAGCGGGCCTTCATCAGTGATACGACTTCGGGTATAGCGCGAAGAACTACCTTTCTTTGCCGCCGAGGATCGCCCTTTCTCACAACCCGGCCCATTGATGCAACCGCCTTCGCAGAAGAGCAGCTCCAAAAAGTCGGAATTGATTTGACCTTTCGCCATTCCCCCAAGCGTCCCCACCACCTGCGTCGCGCCGCTTATGGCGACAGCCTTGGTCTGGAACGGGTCGCTTCCCCAGGCAAGCGAAGCGATCATGCCGCCTTCGATCGGATAAAGGGTCGAGGAACCTGCCCTGCAGGGTACAAACGGAGGGACCAAGGAAGGATCGGCGTCTATCTGCTGGGCAAGCAGATCCAAATCGATGTTCTCCAATTTCAGCCACGTGCGAAGCTCCTCAAAGGTAAGGGCGAAATCAGGGTATCCAGGCGTCTCATCGGCCTCCACCTTCTTTGCGATGCAGGGACCGATGAATACGACTCCGATCTCCTGTCCATAAAGCTTTCTCAGGTAGGCACTGTGGCATTGAAGCGGAGAGGGAACCTCGCTTAAGGCGGGAACCAAGGATGGGTAATACTTCTTGACCGTTTGTACAACGGTGGGACAAGCTGTGGAAATCCACGCGCAAGTCCCATCATGCCCGCCGGCATGCACTTCAATTGATTCGTTGACCAAGGCGGCCCCGATGGCGGTCTCACTTACCGCAAAAAAACCAAGACGCTCCAAGGCCAGGACCAAGGCGTCGACGCCTTGGACAAACTCACTGGCGGCCGAGGGTGCAAGACTGCAGTAAATCTTTCTCCCACTGGTTAGAAACTGCCTGACCCTGGCCAAGTCGTTGCGGATTTTCTTTGCATGGGAAGGACAGATATCGACACAATGGCCGCAATAGATGCAGCGATCCTTCACGACCACCGCCGAGCCGTCCTTGACCTGAATCGCCTTCACCGGACAGCCCCGGACACACTTATAACAGTCCCTGCACTCAGTCAGTTCGGTATAGATGGGATGGATCACGCCTTCCCTCCCCTGGTGTGCAGCTCGGTTTTAACCAGTTCGAGAACGCTTGCAGTATCGAGTCCGCTGTAGGTCTCACTCCCGATTCTCAGGTTCGGCCCTTTTGCACAGTTGCCAAGACAGAGATGGCCGACCAATTCAACACGATCGGATAGATTCTCTTCCTTGAGATAGGCCTCCAAGGCCTGCAGGGTTTGCGAATTGCCTCGTGCAAAACAAGAGCTCCCCAAGCAGAGTTCCACAACCAATGTATCCATCACTACGACCTCTCAACCTGTTATTGAGCTCAATCGTACTGCGAACACCCTTACAAGTCAATATTTCTTGATGATTAGGTATTTTATTCTGATTTTTTGGTATTTTTAAGGTATATTAATTAATAATTAACTTATTTAATATTCCTATAAGAATATTATAATGGGGTATCGTTACGATACCCCACATTACAACAGTTTGATTTACCACTCGTCATCTTCATCCAGCAAATCTTCCTTGGCCATCTTCCGCTTGACCTTGGCAGAGAGCACGGCAAAGCTGGTCGCCAAATCGGTGCGCTGCACCACCACGCGGGGGGGAAGCTTCAGATCCTTGGGAGCGAAGTTCCAAATGGCGAGGATTCCGCATGCCACCAGTTTCTCTGCAACCTCCTGGGCTTGCACGGCAGGAACTGCAAGTACGCCGATGTTCACATGGTTTTCCTCAAGATATTGCTGCAGATGGGTGAGAGGATAAACCGGGACATCCCCCAGTTTTGCACCCCATTTCTGTTGGTCGATATCGAAGGCGGCGACTATCTTCAGGCCATAGCTCTCAAAGCCCTCATACCGGGCAAGAGCAGAACCGAGATGCCCGGCCCCGATGAGCACCGCATCGGTGGCGTTGTCCCAACCCAAGGTATGAACAATCGCATCAATGAGCTTCACCACGGTGAAGCCCACCTTCGGCTTGCCTTCGATTCCTGTACACGAAATATCCTTGCGGACCTGAATTGGTTTAAGGCCAAGCTCATCGGCGAGCATGGTAGCCGATACCATCTCCATCCCCTCGTCGCGATAGCCTTTCAGAAGGCGGAGGTAGGAAGGAAAGCGCTTGATGGTAGGGATAGGTATGCCACGGTTGTCTGTTGCCATCATTTCTCCTGTTGCAGTGCATCCACGATGTTCTCTACGAGAGAGTGCGGAGTGGAGGCTCCCGCTGTTATACCCAGTATAGCACACTGGCGCATTTCATCTACGATTTCTGATTCATCCTCTATATGCCACGCTTTCCTGCCCATTTCAATAACCATGGAGTACAACGCCCTGGTATTTGCGCTGTCCTTGCCTCCGATGACCACTACTCCGTCGCACTGCCGGGCGAGCTCGATCAAGGCGGTCCTGCGGTTCACCGAGCTCGGACAGACCTCATTTGCAAACACCACTTCAACACCCTTCCGGCGCCAGGAGATCAACACATCCTTTATCTGGGCCCACAGGCTCTGGTCGAACGTGGTCTGCACGAAGACAGCGTAGGCGACTCCGTCTTCAGGCTCTCCTACATCGTCAAGGGCTGTGACGAGCTTGGTGGTGATGGGCTTTCCATCAAGCAGAACCTCAAGCATGGCCGTCGATTCGGGGTGCTTATTGTGTCCGACAACGAGAATTGTATGCGTGCAAGCATAGCGGCCGATATGCAAAAGGTTGCGCTTGACCACCGGGCAGGTGGCATCGACTATATGGTATCCGGCATCCAGAAAATCGGAACGCAACGCATCGCCGACTCCATGCGCCCTGATCACCACCAAGCCTTTTTCATGCCCTTCGGGCCCGGATATCTCTGTCATCCCCTCTTGGGCGAACCGGTTGCAGACTTGCTTGTTATGAATCAATTTTCCCAAGGAGTATACAGGAAGACCTGCCCTGCGGGCATCCTCTATGGCATTTTGGGCCATATCAAGGGCTCGGGAAACTCCCTTGCAATACCCCATGGTATGCGACATGACTATTTTCATAGCATCCAGTATGACAAAAATACTGCCGTAAGGTAACCCCACGGCAGTATGTGATAGTTCGAGATGAGTAGAATGCCGGTTACTTGGCCTCAACCACCGCAGTCTGCTTCTTCTGAGCCTTACTGATCCAGTACAGCATGGAAGGAGCGAGGAAGTTGGAGGAGAAGGTTCCAAAAAGAATACCGAACATCATGTTGATGGCAAAGAGCTGGATATCACCCGATGCGAAGACTGCGAGCGGCAGAATTGCAACCACAGTAGTAAGAGCACTCATGATCGTTCTGCTCACCGACTGAGTCACACTCAGGTCGATCTGCTTGGCCAGGGCGGCACTCTTGTTCAACTCAACATTCTCACGAACACGGTCGAAGATGACGATGGTGTTGTTCAGTGAGTAACCGATAATCGTCAAGAGCGCGGCAATGGTCGTACTGTTGAACTCAAGACGAAGAATCGAGATTGCAGTAAGCATCATCAGAATGTCATGCAACAAGGCGATCAAGGAGGAGGCTGCATAGGCAAAGCGGAATCTGATCCAGACATAGAGCAGAATCAAGGCCATGGCGACAACAATAGCCAGAATCGAGCTGGAAAGCAGGGTTGCACTGAACTTTGGCCCGATGTAGTCACTCTGCAGCACTACAACGTTTCCCTGTCCGAAGAAGGACGCAAGAGCATTCTTCACCTCCTCTTCCATGGAAACCTGATTTGCACCGTCTTTGATGCCCAAGCGGACCTGGAAGGTCTGGTTTTCGGAAGAACCCACAGTCTGCACCTTCACGTTTCCAAGAGAAGCGAGCGCCGAGCGTACATCCTCGATGGTGGAAGTTCCGGTACCCTGGAAATTCAGCTTGGTCGGAGTCTCTCCAAGTGTTGCAGGGAATCCGTAACCTGAAAGAAGGTCGGCCGTATTCAATGAACCGTCGACTGCAGTTGCAGTCACTTCAGGCACTGCATTGAGTGCAGCAGCTAGATCCTTGGCGGTAGGATACGCTTGGGAGCGGAAGCTGGTTGCAGAAACGCCTTCCTCACCGCGGAACTCGAGACTCAAAGCAGAACCGGAAATGGCGAGGACTGCATCCTTGTTGCCACTGTAGGTCACTTCAAGTCCGACGGGGGCGATTTGGATGCGCTGGCTCAAGCCGCTTTCGAAGTCAACACCGAGGTTGAAGCCTCCGAACACACCCAAGGTGACGGCTCCGGCAAGCAGGAGGACCACAGCCAAAGCCCATGCATACCAGCGAAGTTTGATGACAGGAATATCGTTCTTAAGCATTTAGTTTTTCCTCCAGCTGATGTGCAATTTCTTGCCCTCACGGTGAGCAACAGTCGCATCAAAAATGAGATGCGAGACAAACAGGGCGGTGAACACCGAGCTGACGATACCGATGGCCAGGGTGTTGGCAAAGCCCTTGACCGAGCTGCTTCCGAGCTGCGAAAGCACCAAGGCTGCGATGATCGTAGTGATGTTGGCATCCATGACCGTCCAGAACGCCTTGTCGAACCCTGCCTTGATGGAGGCAATGTCGCTCTTTCCCAATCGCCGTTCTTCCTTGATGCGCTCAAAGATGATGACGTTGGTGTCGACTGCCATACCCAAGGTGAGTATCAGACCGGCCACGCTGGTCAGGGTCAAGGTGAAGTTGAAGGCGGAAAGCACGCTGATCATGATAAAGAGGTTGAACAGCAGAGCCAGGTCGGCAACCAAACCGGACACATGGTAGTAGGCGAACATCAGGATGACGACCAAGGCGAGACCGATGGCAATCGCCTTCACACCGGCACTTACTGCATCCTCACCCAAGGTTGCGCCGACAGCCTGCTGGCTGGAGACAATCAACTCGATGGGAAGGGCGGCGGTCCGCAGTACGATGGCCAGGTCACTGGCTTCCTCTGCATTGAAACCGGAGATCTGTACGCTGTTTCGGATTCCCTCATTGATGGTGGCCATAGCCTTGACTTTGCCATCCATGACAACGGCCATGGTATCACCGACATGAGTGGAGGTGAGCTTGTAGAAAATATCCCCGCCAAGGCTGTCAAGCTGGAAGTTTACAACCGGTCGACCGGTGATGCCGTCGGTCCCGGTGGTTGCGCTCTCGAGATGGATGCCGTCCAAGCCGACTTCCTCTTCGATGACTACATAACTCTCAAGCTCGTCAATGCCGTAGGCATCGCTGACATAGTAGCCGGCTGCAATCTTGCCTGCAGGCAGGAAGGAGGGCTGCTTGAGGGCGCCTGTATCGGTATAGACTTCAGAGGGATTAGCCTTGTAGTACGCGTCAAGCTCGGCGGTCAAAGCTGTGTCAACCATCTTGAAAACCAGGGAGCCCTTGCCACGGAGGAACGAGTTCACACGTTCGGGATCGGCGGCTCCAGGGACCTCGATCAGAATCTGATCGCTGCCCTGCAATCTGATGACCGGCTCACTGACGCCGAACTGGTCGATGCGCTTCTCCAGGATCTCGATATCCTGGCGGATGGCTTCGGCAATCTCGGCAGAAGATGCGCTGCCGCCCTTCTTTGCCTCATAGCTTGCCGTATCTGCTTCCAAGAGGATGCTCATACCACCGCGCAGGTCCAAACCAAGTTGCAAGGCCTTGTTGCCAAGGGTCTTCAGCTCAAGCAGGGAGGTGCGATAATAGGACTCGATGGTATCGAACAGATTCTGCTCGTTGTAGAACCCACCAAAGACGGCTTCCAACGTCCAGGTCTTGGGGACAGGGCGCTTCATTGCCTTGTAATTTTCCTTGGCACTGTCCTTGAGGTAGGAATACTGGGCGGGAAGTGCCGCCTTGGAATCTTGGGCCACCAAATCCTTCAGGGAACGCAAGTCCCGTGAAGCCTGCCCGCGGGCATACTCCTTGATCTGTACATTTGAGCCTGTTGCCAGTTCCTTGGCGTCCTGCGGTACGAATCCATACCACTTGATGGTGGGATACAAAAAATATCCACACAACAAGATGACAGCCAGAACGATCACCAGACGACTCCGTTTTTTCATGATACTCTCCAGATTGTCTTCAATAGAATTTAGTTGTTGTCTTTTTTCTCAGCATCGGCTTCGACTGCAGCCACTTCAGGCTTTGCTTCAACGGCCTCGGGAGCACTCACCTGCTCTTTCTTGGCTTTCTTCTTACTCGAAGGTTCAGTCGTCTCAGCTTTGCGGTTAACAATGCTGCTGATTGCATTCCTGGAGAACTCAATGCGGGTATTGTCATCGACCTTGACCACAACGGTAGTCTCTTTTACTGCAACTACGGTTCCGTGGATGCCACCGATGGATACAACCTTGTCTCCCTTCTTGATGGCGGCAAGCATCTCCTTGGTCTCCTTGTCCCGCTTCTTCTGCGGTCGGATGATCAAGAAGTAAAAGATGACAATGATGAGACCAAAGGTGACAAAGGTGGTCATCATTGAACCAGTTGAGCCCGCGGCACCTGATGCCTCTGGGGCGGCCATAGCACTAAGCAATGAAAGCATGGGGTAATCCTCACTTTGCAAGAAATCGGATGCAGAAAAGAGGTGGAAGGGGTCTTCGCATCCAATTTTCCAAGTATCGATAAAAGTAGCACGTTCACTACATGGTAGTCAAGTTTTACCATTATAGCCAAAAAAGGGCCGCAGTAGTTGCGGCCCCCGTCTGAAAGCGATAATTTACATCATTCCGCCCATTCCCTCGGCACCCGGATTCATTGCCGGAGCCGCAGGAGCGGGAATATCGGTGACGGCGCACTCGGTGGTGAGGATCAGCGAAGCAATGGAAGCTGCATTCTGCAGTGCACTGCGGGTGACCTTCACCGGATCGATGATGCCGCTATCGAACATATTGACCCACTTCATGTTCTCAGCATCGAAACCGACACCTGCTTTCTCATGCTTGCACTTGTCGGCGATCAAGGAACCATCAAGGCCTGCATTCTCAGCAATCTGGCGGATCGGCTCCTCAAGAGCGCGGCGGACAATCTTGTACCCAACCTTCTCATCCTCGGTGAACTTGGACAGGTCGGTCTTCTCGAGTGTAACAGCGGCCTGAACCAGAGCAACACCACCGCCGGGGATGACTCCCTCCTCGATGGCTGCGCGGGTGGCGGAGAGTGCATCCTCAACACGGTGCTTCTTCTCCTTGAGCTCAACCTCGGTTGCAGCGCCGACATTCAGAACGGCAACTCCACCCGCAAGCTTGGCCAGTCTCTCCTGGAGCTTCTCGCGGTCGTAGTCGCTGGTGGTATCACCGATTTGGACCTTGATCTGTGCGATGCGGTCCTTGATCTCACTCTGCTTGCCGTTTCCGTTGATGATGGTGGTGTTCTCTTTCTCCACCTTGACGCTCTTGGCTCTTCCGAGCTGGGAAAGGTCGGCATTCTCAAGCTTCAGGCCGAGCTCTTCGCTGATGACCTCTCCACCGGTAAGGATGGCGATGTCTTCAAGCATGGCCTTGCGGCGGTCGCCGAAGCCGGGTGCCTTGACGGCAACGACATTGAGAATTCCGCGGACGCTGTTCACAACCAGGGTTGCAAGAGCCTCACCGTCTACATCCTCTGCAATGATGAGCAGGGGCTTGCTGGACTGGGCGATCTTCTCAAGGATGGGGAGCAGTTCCTTCATGTTGGAAATTTTCTTGTCGTAAATCAGGATGAAGGGATCGTCGAGCACTGCGGTCATGGTGTCGCGGTTGTTGCAGAAGTATGCAGACAAATAACCGCGGTCGAACTGCATGCCCTCGACAAAGTCGGTGGTGGTCTCGATGGTCTTGGACTCCTCAACGGTGATGACACCGTCCAAGCCGACCTTTTCCATCGCATTGGCGATTTCATCGCCGATGGTGCGGTCGTTGTTGGCACTGATGGAAGCTACCTGTGCGATCTCTTCCTTGTCCTTGATCATCTTCGCCTGCTTCTTGATCTCGATGACAGCATCTGCGACAGCCTTGTCGATACCACGGCGGATTCCCATCGGATTCACTCCGGCGGCCACGCTCTTCATACCTTCCTTGGTGATGGACCAAGCAAGCACGGTCGCGGTGGTGGTTCCGTCACCTGCAACATCGTTGGTCTTGGTTGCCACTTCCTTCAGAAGCTGTGCACCCATGTTCTCGAACGGGTTCTCGAGCTCAATCTCACGGGCAACCGATACACCGTCCTTTGTTACGGTCGGAGCACCGAATTTCTTGTCCAGAACGACCAGACGACCCTTTGGACCAAGAGTTGCCATGACTGCGCGAGAGATCTTTTCGACACCGGTCACCAATGACTTGCGTGCCTCTTCGTTGAACTGCAATTGTTTTGCCATACTATATATCCTCACTTAAAGAATATGTTGTGCGATTACGTGTAGTAGGACCAAACGGCTCTACCGTCATGTAACATACAAATAAAAATGCCGAGAAGCAAGTGAAAAATGCAGATTACGTGATTATCAAGGCCAAAGACATGCCCAAAATGGCGGAAACGACATTACTGACCAAGTTCACAACATCATTATCCACCCACCTTAGACCACGCTCCAGCGGCAATACTCTTCCTTCGACGACAGGCCGCTCGGTTATACGGTCGTTGACTTCATCATAATAGTGTGCCTGTACGGTCGCCCCCAAAACGCTGTCCAAAAGGCACCCGAAGAAGGAGCTGAGAGCAATCACAGAAGCCGCAAGAGCGCTCTTGGCAGTAATCGGGAGAAAGCAACCCCACATACACAAAGCAATCAGGACCGCGCCGACAAGACCGCTTGCAAGGCCGAGCGGACTGACTGCACCGCTCAAGCCGGCTTTCATCGGACGACCGGTAATAATGGAGACCGGCTTGGTTTTGGAGAGAATTCCCACCTCACTTGCAAAGGTGTCGCTTGCAGCCTCCCCCACGGCCGAGCCGAACATCACCAGAAAGGGGAGAGATGGATTGAATGCATACAGAAGAGCGGAAACAAGGGCCATCAAACCGTTGGCGTACACCTGGGCGGCATCACGCCGGCCGCCCTTCTTATGGATCTTCATGACATCGAAGGAAATCGCACGCTTGGCGAGCTTGCCGAGCACCCCTGCCGCCATGAAGAACAACAGCAAGGTCGTCAGGGCCCCAAAGCCCAGTACCCAAGTCGGACCAAAACCGACCAGATATGCCGCGACAGCCCCTCCAAATGTAAGTTGCCGGGCGGCATAGGAGCCTATGGAGACTACCAGCATAATCAGGACAAGAGCCCAGAATGCAAAGGGAAAGGAGAAAAAGAACTCATTGAAATAGGAGGCGAGGGAACCGGTAGCTGGAACGAGGTTCGCAAACTCGCTCATAGGAACACCTCAAGGAGGAAAACTGCGAGCAAAGGAACGGTGATATTATCCAATGCAAGGGGGGTAACGGCTTCCACCAATGCACTGACCAAGCCGATCAGCAGAGAAATTCCAACAATTGAAGTCATTCCGAGCGTGCTGTAAGAAGCAAGGCCGATGAAGGTGATGATGAAACTTACACCGGCCATGACCAGCGTCCCGAGGTATGATTTCTTGGCAAACCGGATTGGCAGCTTCTTTTTTCCCCACTTCGCACCAATGAGGGCCGCCAAGCCATCCCCGTACCCCATGATCAGCACGGCGATGCTGCAAGCCAGGGAAGAAACAATGCCTTGGTACTGCATCACCACCAGAATCAATAACGTAATGGGGAAGTAGATGAGACCGTAGTTGCGCTTGCGGTCATCCATTCCCAACGCCTTGCCCCAACCCAAGAAGGTGAAAAGGCTGTTGGTGATGATGAAAAAAATCGGACCGACAAGGGCGTAAGCGAGGGTGGTGAAGAAATTCACCTCGATGAACCACCAGTTTGAAACACCGATGTGCACAAACTTTCGCATCGATTCGCTGGTAATCGAGAACCGATGCTTCAAAAAAATTCCTACGGCGATGACCAAGGCTAAAAAGGGAAACGATATGAGCAATCCGATGATATTACTATTCATACGCGTCATGATGCAGGGAATGTATAAGAATTTCAAGAGATTAGGCGAGTAACAGGCATGTATGCAAAACATCAAAAATGATTAGACGGAGAATTGACAGCACTACTGCCTCATGCTACCGTTTTATTGCTTTCGATTTTGTGTTGCAGCTGGTACGTAATTCCTAAATGTTCGCACGCGTGCGTTACTGAATCGCTCCCGCAGACAGGTAAGAGTTCAAGACTGCGCCACATGAAGCAATATTGCAGTGCAGGTGCAGTGAACCTGCGAAGGATGCTTTGAATGGCAAAGAAAATCTACGTTGGAAACATGAGTTACAACACTTCCGAAGAAGAACTTCGGGACCTGTTCGCACAGTACGGCACCGTTGTCAGTGCCAATATCATCATTGACCGCGAAACACGCCGCCCCAAGGGCTTCGGTTTTGTGGAGATGCAGGAGGATGCTGCTGCCGATGCCGCAATTTCCCAGCTTGATGGCAAGGAAGTGGGCGGGCGCAATCTTCGTGTCAACGAAGCGATTGCAAAGCCCCGGCCGGCGCATGGAAACTATCGCAACTAAGTAGCCATTGTATGATTCAGTAACGGGAACGGAGCCTCGCGGCTCCGTTTTTCTTATCGTGCTTCCTCCAGCTGAAAACGCAACAACCTCTTGCCGTCATGCTCCACGGTCTCGCAGAACATCTCGTACGGACGAACCCACCAATAAGGGGTCCCAAGGGGGCGGTAGAGCACCATCGTCTTCAGCGTCTCGCTGTCGATGACGGTGTCCACCACTTCATACAGCCCGCCCTTGAAGTGCCGATAGACACCCTTGTGGATGCTTTGGGGCTCTACCATGCTCCTCCTCCGCCACCGCCGAAACCTCCGCCACTGAATCCGCTTGACCCGAAGGAGGAGTGAATCGGAGAACGGCTTCCACCCTTTGCCTGGGTATAGACGGCTTTTTCCATGACCGACCCGTGCAGTCGGTGTGAGAGAGCGCTGTAGAACACCGCATCCCTGATCGGGCGGCTGCCTACATACCACGAAGGTTGCTCGATTGCGATCTTGGCGAACTTCTTCGCCCATACATCCTCAAGCCCCAGAACGATGGCGAAGCCAAGCACATGGTAGAAGATCTGCGGGTCGGAGTCGATCATCATCTTCAGCCTGTCCATTTCCACCTTGCTGATGAACTCTTTGTAACCAACAATCTGTTCAAGCTTTGCTTGGGCGTACGCGCTCCGCTTGGCCGTCATGATCGTAAGGAAGCCGAAATACACGGGGAAAAGCACCACCGCAAGACTCATGACCGTCGAATACGGCAGACTGTGCTCCAACACAGCATATTCGAACATGAATGCAAAACCGAACATTGCGATGCAAAAGAGGGCCAGGGCGAAGAACTTGATCGTCTTCTTGGCAGGCGAACTCATAACCCACGTCGATGAAAGCCGGCTTGCCGACAAAAGGGCGATGCCCATGCTGAAGAAACCGATGACCAAAAAGGGAACCGTCTCAGCCGATATATAGGTGATGGTGGATGCAATGGCATTGAGCACCACCACCAAAGCCCCATAGAGCATGGCGATGACCCGCTTTTTCTCGGCAGTACTGTCGTTGAGTCTGCGCTCTCCCTTGAAGTAGGCGTGTACATCTGTTTTCGCCTTCATCAAAGCTTCTGCAAATTTGCCCTTTTCCAGTTGCTTCAGGGTAACCGTTGTGCCGTCTCCACAGGCAAAGAACGCATCAAACAGCTTCTTCTCGTGGGCTTTGGTTGTTGCAGGCTCGCTGAGCTTGGTAAAGAGGAACTCCTTCTTCGCCTGCTCCTCGATGGTCAGACAGCCCTGGTCCGCCCAGGTAAAGAGCATGCTTGTCACGTCCTTGTTGTCCACCACCCCGTCGGCCAGATAGCCGACTTCCATCGGACTCAGACCCTCGGGGGGATCGAAGCGGACAACGGGAATAAACAACTCCTCCCTGCCGTACCGGCGAAACAGCATCAGGGCATGAAAGCCGGCAAGCAGGGCGACCAGCCATGAAATGATGGAAGCCGGAATTGTATAGTCGATAAACGGCTTTACCTCGGAAAAGTAGCCCTCTTCCATCTGAACCCGCAAGGTAAGCGCTTCCCCGGGAAGAAGGTTGCTTGCTTTTCCCTCGATGGTCCGCCCATCGGAACCGAGGGTGAAAACCCCCCGCTGGGCGGTTGAACCATAGGAGCCTCCGGTCAGAAAGACCATGGAAGGATCAACCGGTTTGGGGAAGGTGATGCGAAACGTCATCTCCTTGATCGGAGCCTGCCAGCCCGGTCCGACCAGATTGTAGTAGAACTCGTCATACTCATCGTTGCGATCGTCCCCGATTGCATAGGTATAGCCTATCAAATACTCCTTCAGGCCCGTAACCGTCCGATTCTCCGAGCCGAGGCGGAAGGTCACCCAATCGGAGGAAACGGAATCCTCCTTGATGGGCTCATTGGATTGAAGGTCCTTCAGTTTGACCCGTACCTTGCCGAAGCGAATGGGAATCTCGCGGAAAATTCCGTGGCGCGGAGTGGAGAAATTAGCCACTATCTGCTCTTTCACTGCATAACTATTGTCCAATGCGGCTTCCATCTCGAGATGGAAGCGCTCGAATACATAGTCCTGGGCAAAGAGCAGAGAGAGACTGCACACGATCAAAATTACAAGAAGCAGTGTCCGTTTCATTAAAACTTAACCTCGACACGGGCTCTTGCCTCTTCTTCAATGGCCAGGTAAGGCTTCTTGCCAAAGTGGAAGATGGAGGCAACCAGAGAAGAAGGAAAGACCTCGATGATGGTATTCAAGCCCTTGATGATGGCATTGTAGTACTTGCGCGCCCCAAGCAGCTGTTCCTCGATTTTCTGCAGTTGGGCCTGAAGGTCCAGAAAACCCTGGTTGGCTTTGAGATCCGGATAGGCTTCGCTGAGGGCGAACAGGGATTTGAGGGTGGAGCTGAAGGCCTTGTCTGCGGAATCCTTGTTCTCGAGACCGGTTGCATTGATGGCCTTGTTGCGGGCTTCGATGACGGCGGTCAGGGTCTTTTCCTCATGCTTGGCATACCCCTTGACGGTTTCCACCAGATTGGGGACCAGATCGTAGCGCTGCTTCAGGTGGGCGTCGATCGCCGATTCGGCTTCCTCGCCTTGGTTTCGCAGGCGCACATACTTGTTGTAAACGCTGACCACATACAGACCGATCAAGATGACGACACCAATGAGAATATACAAAATTGTCATACCAACCTCCATGTTGGGAATACCAATTTGTAGCATGCTACAAGGGCGGCCCTCGGTCAAGAGTTCGACAAAAAGGGAAGAGGGAAGCTTGCATTAGATACGATAGTACTGTATCTTTATTCGTGTAAATCGCATAAATATTCCATTCCAGGAGAATCCAAACCATGAGGGAACGACACAACCGGTTGGCGGTAGTCAAGGAATTGATAAAGAACAACCGCATCGACAATCAGGATACGCTGCTGGAGCTGCTTAGAACCGAAGGGTACTCGGTTACCCAGGCAACACTCTCCCGTGACTTGAAAATGCTCAAGGTGGGCAAAATCAGCGACGGTTGGTCGGGGTACTACTACAGCCTCCCCGAGAACGACTTGATCAGCGAATCAGAGAAAAGCTATATCCAGGATGTGCGCAGAGGCATCCTGTCCATTGAATTTTCCGGCAACTTCGGAGTCATCAAGACAAGACCCGGCCACGCCAACTCTGTCGGCATTGCCTTGGATGTGCTTGCCATTCCGGAGATCCTCGGAACCCTTGCAGGTGATGACACCATTTTCATCATCCTTCGTGAAGGAATGACCAAGGAAGACTTGCAGGAGAGTTTCAAGACCCGCATCCCCGATATAGAAGAGTAAAGCCACCTTGCACACCACCGCCCCTCCGCTTACAATGGGGGGGCTTTTGTGTACCATCAGGAGAACAGCATATGACATTTAAGAATCTCGATACCAGCAGTGCATTCAAACAGTTGCAGGCCCTGCCTGCAAGCGACTTGAAACTCGTTCTGAGTCCGGATCGTATCAAAGCCTGCCATGCATATGCAGGAGGAGGGCTTACCTACCATTATGGGGCCATGCCCGTAGCACAAGAGCATATGAAGGTACTGCAGCAGCTCAGCGACGAGCTGTCGTTGACCGGGAAATATCAGGCCTTGGTTGATGGAAAGGTCATGAACACCGGCGAAAATCGTTTGGTGCTCCACCACCTGACCCGCGGACAAGTCGGAAAATCCGTAACTGCCGACGGTGAGGACAAGGGAGCCTTCTACCAGGCTCAGCTGGAGAAGATCAAACGTTTCTCCGACCAGGTACGCAGCGGAGCCATTCTGGGTTCGACAGGCAAGAAGTTCTCCACTGTGGTACAGATAGGTATCGGCGGCAGTGATCTGGGGCCCCGTGCACTCTATCTTGCCCTCAAAGGTTGGTGCACGAGTTCTGAAATTGAGTTGCTCGATGCCCAATTCATCAGCAATGTCGATCCCGATGATGCACAAGCGGTGCTTCAGAACCTCGATCTGGAAAGCACTCTTTTCATCCTGGTCTCCAAGAGCGGAACAACATTGGAGACGCTCACCAACCGCGACCTTGTCTTCCAAGCCATCGCAGAAAGCGGCATCAGGGGTATCGACCCTGCCAAGCACATGGTTGCCGTTACCAGCAAGACCAGCCCGCTGGCCGCCTCATCCTCTGTTCTCGACTCCTTCTTCATCGACGACTACATCGGAGGTCGCTACAGCTCGACCAGTGCGGTAGGAGCAGTGGTACTCTCCCTTGCCTTCGGCTTTGAGACCTTCAAAGCCTTTCTCAACGGCGCCCATGAAGCCGACATGCTCGCCCTCAATCCCAAGGTTGAGGAGAATGCCGCATTGCTCGATGCCCTGTTGGGAGTATACCTTCGCAACGTCCTTCAGTATCCCACTACGGCAATCCTCCCCTACTCACAGGCTTTGAGCCGATTTCCCGCTCACCTGCAACAGTTGGACATGGAGAGCAACGGCAAACATGTGAACCGGGATGGGCAGAACCTCTCCTATCCGACCGGACCGGTCATTTTCGGTGAGCCGGGAACCAACGGCCAGCACTCCTTCTACCAGCTGCTGCATCAGGGGACCGATATCGTGCCTCTGCAGTTCATCGGCTTCTCCGAGTCTCAGTACCAAAAGGATGTCGTTGTGGAGGGCTCCACCAGCCAAGAGAAGCTGAACGCCAATCTTGTCGCCCAGATCGTCGCCTTTGCCTTGGGCAAGAGTGATGGAAATGCAAACAAGCAGTTTGCAGGCAACCGGCCTTCCTCGCTGCTGTGTGCCAGACAACTCGACCCCAAGGCCCTCGGAGCGCTGCTTGCGCACTACGAGAACAAGGTCATGTTCCAGGGCTTTGTGTGGAACCTCAACAGCTTCGACCAAGAAGGAGTCCAATTGGGCAAGGTCCTGGCAGCCAAGGTCCTGGACGGCTGCAAGGGCGACGAGGTGCTCAAGGCATTCTCAGAGTTGCTCTAAACGTTGTACGGCCCCCCGCGGGGCCGTTGCTATTTGTTCTTCATATATCTTCTTGAAAAACCCGTTGCCGCTTTTCTGGTTTTTCACTATTATCGTTAGCATCCTAACAAATAGTCTGGAACACATGGAAACAACACCGCGCATTGGATTCACCATCAAAACCCTCTCCCATCGCATCGGAAGGAACCTGGGACAGCAACTCAGGCTGGGGCATGACTGTGCCTCGACCGCCGTACGCAGCCACATCCTGGGCTACTTCGCCCACCATGAGAAAGAAACCGTACTGCAAAGCGAGCTGCAACAGCACCTGCTCGTCAGGCGCTCGACCATGACCAATATACTGGCCGGTATGGAAAGCGAGGGGCTGGTCACCCGAGAAGACTGTCTTGCCGACAAGCGACAGAAACAAGTCCGCCTGACAGAGAAGGCGAAGGCTCTGTGCAACGAGCACCTCAAGCTGGTCAATGAGTTTGAGGACACCCTGAGAAGCTGCCTTACCGATGAAGAGCTGCAACAGTTCTTCACCATCACCGAGAAACTGAATCAACTATTGGATAGCTATACATGATACACAACCTGAAAAAACAAGCAAAAGGCAATCTGGCCCCCACCTTCCTGACAATCCTCTTCGTCATTCTTGAGGTCGTCATGGACGTCACCATTCCCTTCCTGATGGCATTTCTGCTGGACAGGGGCGTCGATGCAGGAAACCTCTCGGAAATCATCAAATGGGGATTGCTGTTGTTGCTCTGCGCCTCGATCGCCCTGCTCTTCGGAGTGCTTGCCGGCCACTTTGCCGCCAAGGCATCAACCGGCTTTGCACGTAATGTCCGCAGAAGTCTTTTCCACAGGGTGCAGGACTTCTCCTTCTCCAACATTGATAAGTTTTCCACTGCATCCTTGGTCACCCGCATGACCAGCGACGTCACCAATATCCAACATGCGTATCAAATGCTCACCAGAATTGCGGTGCGCAGCCCGGTCATGCTGCTCTTCAGTTTCATTATGGCCTACAGCATCAATGCCCGCCTGAGCATGGTGTACCTGGTCGCAATTCCCGTACTCGGCATCGGTCTTTTCTTTTTAATCCGTGCAGCCTACCCGATTTTCACCCGGGTCTTCAAAATTTACGATCGGCTGAATATGGTGGTGCAGGAGAACATCCGAGGAATCAGGGTGGTCAAATCATTCGTCCGTGAGGAGCATGAGAAAACAAAGTTCAACACCGTCTCCGATGAGATTTTCAAGAACTTCATGAAGGCTGAAAAAATTGTGGCCTACAACAGCCCCCTGATGCAGGGCACGATGTATGTATCCATCCTTGCAATCTCCTACATTGCAGCCCGCCTTATCGTCTCCTCCAGCATGACAACCGGCCAACTGATGAGCTTCATCACCTATACCTCGCAGATCCTGATGAGCCTGATGATGCTCTCCATGGTCATCGTCATGCTGACCATCAGCAAGGCCTCGGCCCAACGGATCGAGGAGGTGCTCTCCGAGCAGAGCAATCTTACGCAGAATACCAACGGCCTGACGACCATCGCCGATGGTTCGATTAGCTTTGAGCATGTCGACTTCAGCTACTTCAATGCACAAGAGAAGCGTTGTCTCTACGATATCAACCTACGCATAGAGAGCGGACAGACGGTGGGCATCCTCGGCCCAACCGGCAGCGCAAAAACCACGCTGGTCCAGCTCATTCCCCGTCTCTACGACGTCCTGTCAGGATCGGTGAAGGTAGGGGGCGTCGATGTACGCGAATACAACCTTGAAAGCCTCAGGGAGGCGGTAGCAATGGTGTTGCAAAAGAACATCCTGTTCAGCGGAACCATTGCAGAGAACCTGCGATGGGGAAATGAGAAGGCCGGGGACGAGGAACTTGTCCAAGCATGCAGGATCGCCCAAGCCGACTCGTTCATCACGGCCATGACCGATGGATATCAAACGCACATTGAGCAGGACGGGACAAACGTATCAGGAGGACAGAAGCAGAGACTGTGCATCGCCCGAGCCCTGCTGAAGAAACCCAAGATCCTGATCCTCGACGACTCCACCAGTGCAGTGGATACAAAAACCGATGCTGCGATCCGCAAAGCCATGGCAACCGAGATGAGGCAAACTACGAAAATCATCATCGCCCAACGCGTTGCTTCCGTTGAGGACGCCGACCAGATCATCATGCTTGACGATGGCCGTATCCAGGCGGTGGGAAACCACCAACAGCTGCTTCAGTCCTGTCCGCGCTATCAGGAACTGTACACTGCACAACTGCGCAAGGAGGAACGGGCATGAGAATGAACGGCAATCAGAAACCACAGCTACACGGGGGAATGCCCAAACTGGATATTGCTACCTTCAAGCGTCTCTTTTCCTTGATCTTAATCCCCTACAAAGGGCGCTTTGTCATTGTCTTTCTGTGCATCATCATCAGCGCCCTCAGCGGTGTCGCGGGTTCGGTATTCCTAAGAATACTCATCGACTCCTACATCACCCCGCTCATCGGGTCCGCAAATCCTTCCTTCGGCCCCCTCATACAGGCGCTGCTCTTGATGCTCGCCATCTATGCAAGCGGCGTTGTCGCCTCCTTTGTCTACAACCGATTGATGATCACCATCGCTCAAGGAACCCTCAAATCCATCCGCGACTCCATGTTCTCCCATATGCAGACCTTGTCGATCCGCTACTTCGACACCCACTCCCACGGCGATGTGATGAGTCTGTATACCAACGATGCCGATACCCTGCGGCAGATGGTCACCCAATCAATCCCGAATTTCATCAACTCGATCATCACTGTCACGGCGATTTTCCTTGCGATGCTTCTGACCAGCTGGCAGCTGACCCTCGTGGTGGTGGTCTCCCTCGTATTGATGCTCTCCATCTCCTCCAAGGTGGCAAAGAAGAGCGGCTCCTACTTCATGGCCCAACAAAAGGCTATCGGCAAAACCAACGGATACATCGAGGAGATGATCAACGGCCAGAAGGTGATCAAGGTATTCACCTATGAGAATCGGGCGAAAGATCGATTCGACCGACTCAATGAGGAACTAGCCGCCGATGCCTTCAACGCGCATCGCTTTGCAAACATCCTCATGCCGATCATGGGCAACATAAGCTATATCCAATATGTACTGGTCGCAATTGTCGGAGGCCTTCTGGCCCTCGGAGGAATCGGTTCGCTCACCCTGGGAGCCATCGCCTCCTTTCTGCAGCTCAGCCGCTCGATCAATATGCCTATCAACCAGATGGCGCAGCAACTCAACTCGGTGGCAATGGCACTGGCAGGCACAAAACGCATTTTCGCACTCCTGGACGAATCGAGCGAACCGGATGAGGGCTACATCCGCTTGGTGAACGCAAAGCAGAACGAAGAGGGAACGCTGACGGCAACCGAAGAGAAAACCAATCTCTGGGCATGGAAGGATGAAAGAACCAATACGCTTACCAAGCTATGCGGCCACGTGCAGTTGCACGAGGTAGATTTCGCCTATACTGCCGACAGGCTGGTTCTGCAGGATATCACCATCGAAGCAAAACCCGGTCAGAAAATCGCCCTCGTCGGTGCCACAGGCGCCGGCAAGACAACCATCACCAATCTCATCAACCGGTTCTACGACCTTGCTGATGGAAAAATCCAATACGATGGCATCAACATCAACACCATCTCCAAGGACCAATTGCGCCGATCATTGGGCGTGGTCCTGCAGGATGTCCATCTTTTCAGCGGAACGGTCATGGAGAACATCCGCTACGGCCGCCTGGACGCCACCGACGAACAGGTGATCGAGGCAGCAAAGCTGGCCAACGCCGACACCTTCATCGAACACCTGGCACAGGGGTATCAAACCCAGCTCTCAGGGGACGGGACATCCCTCTCCCAAGGGCAGCGGCAGCTGCTCTCCATCGCACGGGCCATTGTGGCGAACCCTCCGGTGCTGGTTCTCGACGAGGCAACCAGCAGTATCGACACCCATACCGAGACGGTTGTCCAACGTGGCATGGATGCCCTGATGCAGGGAAGAACGGTATTTGTCATAGCCCACAGGCTGTCGACCATCCGCAATGCCGATATGATTTTGGTGCTGCAGAACGGCAGGATCATCGAGCAGGGTACGCATGAGCAGCTCATCGAGCAGAAGGGCCAGTACTATCGCCTCTATACCGGGGCCTTTGAGCTGGAATAGGTAACCAGAATCACCCCTATGGCAACGAGGGGCAGGGAGGCAAGGTACTGCATGCGCAGTACCGATTCTCCCAGCACAAGGGCTGAGAGCAGGGTGCCGAAAACCGGGATGAGAAAATTGAAGATGGTGATGGAGCTGACCCTGTTGTACTTGAGCAGCTTCGTCCACAACGAGAAGGCGGCGGCGCTCAGACCTGCCATATAGGCCAAGAGGCCGAAGCCTGCAAGACTGCTTCTTGGAAAAGAAGCTCCCTGCAACAAGGCAATCCCCAACAGGACCGAACCACCCAGAAACAGTTGCAGGGCGGTAAGCAGCACAGGGTCGATGGATTTGCTCATCCGTTTGCTGTACAGTGAACTCATGCTGTGCAACAAGGCGGCTATGATGACAAAGCCCTCTCCCTGCAGGGAGACGGAAAGCGTCAGGCTTGATTCAAAATTAACCATAATCACCGCCAAAAACCCAAAGAGAATTCCTACAGCCTTTCGTGTGCTGATCTTGTCGTTGCTATAGAAAAAATGAGCCAGGATTGCACTGAAGAAGACCGAGGAGGCATTGAGAATGGAGCTTTTCGCCCCGGTGGTGTAGGACACACCCACGTAAAAGAAGTAGTAGTGAACCGTCGTCTGCATCAATGAAAGCAGGGCGATGCTTCCCCACTGCCTTCGATCAAGACTTCGGGGACTTTGCTTTACCCCTTTCTGGAAAAAACGGACGAAAAAGACCAGCAGTCCGGCCAAGGCAAAGCGAAGCCCGGCAAAAGCCATTTTTGCAGCAGTATCATCCGCTCCTACGGAAAACAGCTCATAGCCAAGCTTAATCGCCGGATAGGCGCTTCCCCACAGCAGTGCACAAAAGCTTGCCAGCAGCGCGGCAACCACCGGTCTGGCCAGTATCGATTGTTTTTCTAATTGCATAACGGCAGTTCCTCACAAAACCTAATCAGGTCGCTCAAGCTTCCTTTGCGATACGAATCAAGAGAGTCTTGTTGTTCGTTGATCAGGCAATCGGTGACCAAGTACACCTGCATGCCCAGTTGCTGTGCAATCATGTCCTCACCGACATCGTTGCCGATCATCAAGCATTGCTCGGCCTTTACCGAACGACTCTTCAGAATCTCTTGGTAATAGCCTACATGAGGCTTTGCATAAGAAAAATCCTCATAGGTGGTAATCAAGGAAAAAAGGGAGGGGTCTAGATTCGCCCAACCCAAGCGGGCATAGGTTCCCTGCCAAGGGAAGAGCGGCGTGGTGGCGAGCACCACATCATAGCCCTTGCTGCGAACCATGGATACCAAGCCGGGAGCAAGCGGAGAAGGCTTGCTTGCAGCTTTAAGCTGATGAAAATCCTTTTCATAAAACGAAGCGAGGCGGGCATTGAATTCACTGACAGGGATGCCGGTCATGTGCTCGAACGTCTGGTCGAATCGCTCCTTGTTGGTCATGGTCCCATCATTTGCGAGCATGGCTTTCAGTCCGAATTGAAGAGCTGAAAGAGCAGAAGAGCCGTCATAGCCGAGCTCGACACAGCATTTTTCAAACAGGTTGAAATATCCGTGCATGAACCGCTTCTGTTCAAGAGGGAGCAAGGTCCCGTCAAGGTCAAAGAGAATGGTATTCAGTCGTGCTGTAGCCATTCGCCGATGATACGTCGAATAACGATGAGCGTCAACAAATAAAAAAACCCCCAGGGAAAAGGAGGTTAAACCCTGGGGGAACAAAAGGAGGTTAGAAAAAATCCGATTTCGTTGCCATCCGACCCAACGGGTGCAGTAGCATGTCGTTCTCTTTCTGAAAAGAACAGTACCGATAACACAAAAAAACGTCAAGCGGTTTTTTGAATTTTCCCAAAAAAATGATTTTCTTTTTAATTACTGTGTCATAAGTTACTCTAGCTTGAAACAATGTTTCTAAAAATTATTGCATGATTGGGAAAATCCTTCACATCTCACTGCGAAGAAGGGGGTCTCGCCCCCTTCTTCTGCTGATATCAATCAAACTTAAAATTCTTCATGGAAAGAGGCTGGCGGGTATTCTCCAGCACATCCCTCCATAAGGACCCTTCCAAGTCGACATGGTTTCGGGTTGATACCGCCACCTTGATCGGCAGATGTACAAATCGGTTGTGCAACAGGCCGATGAGCGCCTGCGTCTTGCCCGACATTGCAGCATGGACTGCATGTGCCCCCAGGCGGGCGCAGTAGATGGAGTCGTAGGAGTCCGCCGGAGCGCTGCGGATGATGTAGGACGGGTCGATGTATTTCACATTCGTCTCAATCCCCTCACGTTTGAAAAACTCGTTGATGCGGTCCTTGAGAAATATCCCGATATCCTGGAACTTGACATTACCCGAGGCATCGAGCTCGTTGCTGGGTGGCAGCAACTCCTGTCCGGCTCCCTCACTGACCAAAACAACGGCATGGCCGCGGTCGAGTATTCGCCGTCTCAGGTGTTCCAACAAACCATTGGGGCCATCGAGGTCGAACGGATTCTCCGGAATGAGGCAGAAGTTGACATCGCTTTGGGCCAAAGCCGTCTGGGCGGCGATAAAGCCCGATTCACGTCCCATGACCTTGACCAAGCCGATGCCATTGATGGAGTTCTTTGCCTCGACGTGGGCGCTGCGGACAACAGGAACCGCCATCTGGACAGCCGTATCGACGCCAAAGGAACTCTGGATCAAGGAGAGGTCGTTGTCGATGGTCTTGGGAATTCCGATGATGGAAATCTTCAGACCGCGTTTCTTCACCTCTTCGTAGATGTCATAGGCGCCTCGAAGGGTTCCATCCCCACCGATGGTGACCAAAATGTTGATATTCAGTTTTTCAAGGGAGTCGACGATCTCCTCAACCTGTTTACCGCCGCCACGTGCCGAACCGAGGATGGTTCCCCCCTTCTCCTGGATATCGTCCACAACATCGGGATCCAAGGTGATGAGCGGCCAAGGACTGTTTTCAAGCAGGCCTTGGTAGCCGAACTGCACTCCGCTGATTCTGCGCACCCCGTACCGGTACCAGAAACAGCGAACTACGGCTCGAATGACATTGTTAAGTCCTGGGCAGATACCTCCGCAGGTGCAAATAGCGGCATGTACGTGTGCCGGGTTGAAGTAGATTTTCGCCCTCGGGCCCGCAACTTCCACCGTCTCTTCATGACGGGGGACCGGATGACCGTTCTCATCGATATCGGTATCGATGCCGAACAGGATGTGGTCGTCGTCGTTGACATAATCGGCCTGTCCATCATTATGCGTGGTGCTCATCATGATCGGGCTTGAGATTTTCGCCTCGCCGAGTACGGAAATGTTAAAATCCAATTTTTTCGTTGTCACAGTTCACCTCCAGGTGCATCTTGCGCTTCAAGCAGAAGTGCCAAGTCCTGCCTGAATCGATCGAATGGTACGTTCAGATCCCTCTTGGCCTGCTTCTCAAAATTACGGTACAAGTCAAGAAAAGCCATGGCGAAGGCTGTGAGGGTCGCCCCGTCGCGACTTGCCCCACCCTTGCGTCGATTCAGAACAGCAACTCCAAGACTTCTTTCCAGGTTCTGCACCATGGAAAACGCCTTCGAATAGGAGATGCCCAAGGCCGAGGCGGCCTTGCGCAATGAGTTGTGCACCGCCACCTGATCAAGCAGCCAGAGCACCCCGATTCCCATGAATTTATTGCCTTCCTCGTCGACGAGGTAGAGCTTTGTCTTTAGTTCCATGCTTCTCCTGCCGCCTGATAGACCAAGTCCACCAGTTCAGCAATCTTATCACATTCCACCGAACAATAGGCAAGTCTGAACGTTACATCGGCAATATTGATGCATCCAACCTGATACTTGTCCAGTAAGTAACGACGTAGAGCCTCGGCACTTCCTTTGGTCTTGAAGGCCATGAAGTACCCGCTATTGAAGGGATAGGGTGTCAGAAGAGGATTCCCCTCATGTTTCTTGAGCGCTTCCTTGAGGATCCGGTAGCGCTTTTCCATCTCCGTCTTTGCAGCAAGCTTGTCCGCCTCGTAGCGAGGGCCGTCCTTCATCGCCTTGGCCAGCAGACTCTGCCCGGGCTTGTCACAGTTGGAGACCGTGCTGCGGATGATGCCCAACGTCTTCTTGTTCAGCGCGTCAAAGTGAGCCTCGGTCAAATCCTTGCCGCCATAGGTGATGAATCCGATACGGAACCCCCATACCATGTCTTCTTTGGTTGCAGCATCGCATTTGACGGCGAAAATGTTGGAGTGGGCGTTGCATAGGTAGGCAAACAGGCTCTCAGTGGCGGTCTCTTCCTCGAAGAAAAGGCCATAGTAGGCGTCGTCACTGATGACCATCAGCTTCATTCCACTCTCTGCAAGCTCGATCAAGGCAGCAGCGATGGCTGCCATCTCGGCCTTGCTGGGAGTATAGCCGGTAGGGTTGTTGGGGAAGTTGAGAAGCAGGCGGGCTTTCCTGTCTGCAATCGACAGCAGTGCCTGTTTCATCCCTTCGACATTGAACCGTCCCGCATCCGTGTAGAGAGGGAAGGTAACAATACCAGCATTGACCTGATGGCCGAAGATCAACTCATAGTTGTCCCATGCCAGATCGGGAATGACCAGCGTATCACCTTCTTGGGCGAACAGCTGGGCGAGCACGCTCAGTCCATGGGTGAGGCCTGAGGTAACGATGGGCAGCGAGATGGACTTGCCCGCAAGCGAAGGGTTCTTCACAAGCATCTGGGCTTTCCAAAGTGTCCTGAGCTGCTGGTCCCCTCCACCGGGGGCGTACGAGAAGAGTTCGGAGGGCTTGAAGGAGTTCTCGGCAAACTTGTTGTAAATATCCGACAGATACATGGGCTGGCCTTGTGAGGTGGCCATTCCGATCGTGGCATTGAAACGAGTTGCTTTCTGGCCGGCTTCGGCGCTTTGGGCGACGATTCCCTTAGGGAAAAACATCCTTTGCCCGACGTCGGAGAGCATTGCATCCACTATAGTGTTTTGCAAAGTCTCATTCAGTTCAGTGGCTAGTGCGTGCATAACATGTCCTCCAGTTATGCATTACTGTATATACGGTTTCCCGGAAAATGTCATTAATACCAGCCTAAAAAACAAATTCTCCCTGCTTCTGATCCTCTCCGCCCGCGTTTGTTTTCAGCATGGCGAGAAAGGTCTCTTCGTCGACCACCGTCACCCCCAGCGCCCGGGCGCTCTCCAATTTGCTCCCGCCTCCTGCTCCTGCAAGCAGATGCGTGGTTTTTCCGGTAACAGAGCTTACGGTCCGTCCCCCCCGCTTGGTTACTTCCTCCATGGCAAGGGATCGGGGATTGAAGTGCTCAAAAGAACCGGTCACACACCAAACCTGGCCCGAGAAGCTGTCGTCGAGCTTTTGCATCTGCTGATCTCTCTCCTCCATCGCAAGGCCTACGTCCGCAAGACGGGCAATTCTTTGCTGCATGGCGGGGTCGCTCAAGGCTTCGATGTAGAGATTTGCACTCTTTTGACCGATCTGCTTGATTGAGGTAAGCCGCTCGACATCATTGCGCTTTGCAATATCGAGTAGAGCATCCATGCTGGTAATACCATGCGTGATCAGCAGCTCAGCACCTTTTTTGCCCAGCTCGGGAAGGCCAAGCGCAACCAAGACCTTGCGAAACGGTTGGGACTTGCTCTTCTGTACACCCTGCTCGATCAGGCGGATTTTCTTCTCCCCGAAGCCCGCCTGCTCTGCAAGAGCTTTACGATAATCGATGCGGTATATATCATCCACGTCCTTCAGGTAGCCCATCTCTATAAGGACCGATGCGGTTTCGGGACCGAAGCTTTCAATGTCCATCCCATCCTTGCCGATGAAAAACTCGATGCGGCCCCTCACCTGGGCGGGGCAGGCGATGTTCGGGCAGAAGGTATGGGCACCGTGCACTTGCAGAACACTGTTGCAGACCGGGCACTGTGAAGGCATTGTATAGGTGCCTTCAGAAGCCTCGTTCTTCTCGATGACGCGCTCCACAGCCGGGATGACATCCCCGCGTCGTGATATCTCCACCGTGTCCCCGATTCCCAGCTCGAGCATGTTGATGTAGTCCTGGTTGTGCAAGGTGATATTACTGATCGTCGAACCAGCCACCTGTACCGGCGTCACCCGGGCGACCGGGGTGACCCTTCCCGTTCGCCCCACCTGCACATCGATGGACTGAAGGACGGTCTGCGCCTGGGGGGACTCGAACTTATAGGCCAATGCCCATCGTGGGTGATGGCCGGTGTAGCCCAGCATCTCCCTTGCCGACACCGAGTTCACCTTGGCAACCAAGCCGTCGATCTCGTAGTCCAGGGAGGATCGCTTTAGGGTATGCTCCTGGATATAGGAAGCAAGGTCGGAGAAACTTCCACCGAAGCCGGAAAGTCCGGCAGCCTCAAGAGCCTGCCTTGCCTGCACGCCATCCTTGGCAAAGTATCCAAGATTCGGATTGAGCCTGAATCCATAGGAAGCAAGTGTTGAGAGAATCTGCAGATGGTCGCTCTGCACCACATCCTTGGAGAACCCCTCGTAGACAAAAATCTGAAGAGGGACCTTGGCCACTTCGCTGCTCTTGATCCTTCGGATTGTTCCCGCTGCAAGATTGCGGGGATTCGCAAAAGGAACTTCCAAGCTCGCATTCAATGTGGCAAAGTTCGCCTTGGGAAGGTAGATTTCTCCTCGGACAGCCAGATTCGCTTCGGTCGGAAGTCTGAGCGGTATGGATGCTATGGTCTTGACGTTGGCCGTCACATCATTGCCCACCATGCCGTTGCCCCGTGTCACCGCCCGGACAAGCAGTCCATCCTCATAGTAGAGTACAATCGAAATTCCGTCGATTTTTTCCTCGATGACAATCCCCACATCCTCGCCGATTTTCGCCTCGGTCTTCTCAATCCAGGCGAGCAGCTCCCCATCACCGTACGCCTTATCCAGGCTGAGCACCGGAATGGTATGCGCAACTTCGCCGAGGGTCGAGTCGAGGTCGCTTCCCACCCGTTGGGTCGGAGAGTCGGCACGCTTTAGGTGGGGATGTTTTGCCTCCAAGGCAACCAAACGGTCGAAAAGCCGGTCGTACTCCAAATCACTGACCAAGGGACGGTTGTCCACATAGTAGGCTTTCTGATAGGCGGCAAGCTGCTCGGAAAGGGTATGGATTTCTTGTTCAAGTTCATTCATGGCTCTGATTGTACGGCTCTCTCAGCACTCATTGCAAGCCGTGGTTCGGGTTTCTCTCATTGCTTTGATGGTTCGTACATGGTATCTTTCTAAGGCGAGAGAGGGAGGGAGCATGGCAGAGAAAAAACCATCGACAAGCAAGGTGACGGCGCTTCATGGACTGATCGTCACCGCCTCGGTCGATGCCGGCCGGATCGAGGAAATTTCCCTCCCCGAACTGGATGCAAACTTCACCTTGGTGACCACCCGGGACATCCCCGGCACGAACAGGGTCCGCACCCTCGACGCGGCCACACCGCTGCTCACCTCTTCGACCATAAGCTACCATCAACAGCCGATTCTGGCACTGTTCGGCTACGACAGCGAATCTGTACAGCTCAAGGCAAGGGAGATCAACATCTCCTACCAGCTGCCCACGGCTCAGGAAAGCCCGACCGCGGTCATCGAGTCGACTCCGTACACCTACCATTTCGGGTCGCTTGAGAGCATCACCAGCGATACCGACCTTGCCGTGCTGGAGCGCTCCTACCGCTACAGCGGCTCGGACTACCGAAGCAACACCCTCACCCGTATCAGCGTGGAGATGGAAGGTGATATCCTGCACGTCTATACACCCACACAATGGCCCAGTCATGTGCGGGAGACTGTCAGTGATACCACCGCAATCCCCAAGCGCAGGATAGTCGTACATCGCCTCCCCTTCTACGCGCCCCATGACGAGATGCTTACCGCCCCTTCGGCCCTCTGCTCGATCGCCGCCATCGCCTGCTTAAAGGCCGACTGCCCCACCGATCTCATGTGCAAGGTTGAAAGCTTCAGACCCGACCTTTCCATCAAGCGCAAGAGCTGGTATTACAGCGATGGACGGGTCCAGGCGGAAGACATACACGTGCAGGTCAATCAAGGGTGCGAACCGATGTTCAGCGACGAGATGGCCAATCAACTCATCGCAGGCCTGGTTCCTCTCTACCCCCTGCAGGCCTTGAACATCTCGATAACCTTCTCCTCCGGCAACACTCCTCCTTCGCACTTCTTCGGGGACCTCGGGTACGCCGATGCCCTTTCCAGCACCGAGGCCCACTACTGCTCACTGGCAAAGCTTACCGGTTACAACCCCCTCTCATGGAGACTCAAGTTCACCGCAGAGAACACCGGGCACACCCAGGTCATCAGAACCGACAAGTATACCAAGCTCAAGGACCTGATAAACGAATTAAGCACCCGTTGTGATTTCCAGCGTAAGAATGCCGCCTATGAGATGCAGCGCCAGATGCGCGTTAAACTCTCCACCTTCTTCAACTACAGCAGGGGAACCGCCCTGGCCTGCGGCCCGGGGATCAGCGGGTTTTCCAGTGAGTGCCGCTCTCTTCCCCAGCAATCGGTCCAAATCACCCTCAAGCCGAACAACAAGGTAGAGGTGAATACCTCGTTTTACAACAATGGGTCAAGTGCCGAAATCTGGCGGCAGATCATAAGCGAGGAGTTGAGCGTCTCCAAAAGCGACATCTCCTTCATTGAAGACCAAAAGGAGATGCTCGACAGCGGGCCGTCGGTGTTGTCGGCCAACAGCGGGCGCATGCCCCAACAAGTTCTTCGCGCCTGCAACCAGATCAAGGAGAAGCGATTCGTCCAGCCCCTGCCGATTTGTGAAAGCGTGCTCTCGCCCAAGCAACCGGAAACCAAAGGTTCGCTCTTTTTCAGCAACAGCTGGATAGCCCTCATCCTAGAGCTTGAAATCGATGCTGTCCTTCTGCAGCCCTTGGTTCGTTCGGTATGGGTCTCAGTCTCCCTTTCGCGAATATTCGACGAGCAGGTGCTCAAGAGCAAGATCCGCCATACCATCGTCTCCACTCTCAGAGAAGCCGGAGCGTTGCTCTCCCACCGAAGCAGCTTTGAGATCGACATCTCCATCACAAGCGATGGGGAGCAGATATCCTCCTCGGTTACCAGCGCCCTCAAAGGGGTGGTAACCGCAGCCTTCGTCTCCGCCCTCGAACAAGCCCTCGGAACCCCGGTGGCCAAGGTCCCTGTGGACGGAGCAACCTTGCTTGCAGCCATGCGGGGAAAATCATGAAAATAGAATGCACCATCGACGGCAAGGCTCTCTCCCTTTCGGTGAACTCAAACAAGCCTCTTTCCCTGATCCTGATGGAGGACGTGGGAAACAGGACCATCATCAGTCACTGCAGGGGGAATGCATGCGGAAATTGCATCGTTCTTATCAACGATGAGGCGGAGCTCAGCTGCATCATTCCCGCCTTCAGATTGCGGGAAGCCAACATCAAGACCTTTGAAAGCTATCAGAAAACGCGTCAGTACCGGGATATCGAACGGGCATACCAATCCACCGGCAACACCCCGTGCCCCAACTGCTATGCATCCAAGACTTTGATCATCGAATCCATTCTCCAAGAGCTTACCAACAGTACGCGGCTGAAGGCCTTGGGCAGAAACAGTCCTCAGCTCCGAGACGAGAAGCAGAGCGAGGAGAAGCTGGATAAGAAAGCCATCATCCAGGAGCTCAGCCTCAATACCTGCCAATGCATGGACATGTCCGAGATGCTGCAGATTGTGGAAATAGCCCTTACCTACAGGAGGCGCAAGCGTGTACGAAGGAATTAGGTCTCCTGTCATCCATACCCCCAAGACCCTCAGTGAGTTCGCCACCATCGCCTACCGCTATCCATCAGCGGTAATATGGGCGGGCGGCAGTTACCTGATGAGCCAAAAAGAGTACTATCCCAGCGAAATCAAGGACGGCATCATCGACCTCGGATCACTGGAGGAGCTGAAGAAAATCACCCGCAACGACCGATTCGTCGAAATCGGGGCGATGGTTACCGCCAGTCAGCTGCTCTTTGCAGGGAAACTGGTCCTGCCTCCTGTGCTGCAGGAGACTCTGCGTACCCTTGCTTCGCAAATCGTGAGGCGCCAGATCACCGTCGGCGGAAGCCTGTGCGTACCGGACATCCGGCTCGCACTCTCCACAGCCTTGGCGGTACTGGACGCCATGGCCGAAGTCAAATACTATCAAGGCGGAAAGGTTTCCACCCATTGGATCCCCATCGCAAAGCTCTACGACAAGGATGGCAAGCTCCTCCTTGGTTCTCAGAAAGCCCTGCTCACCCGCATCCGCATCGGCCTTGAATACGGTGATTACCAGAAGTTCGTTTGCGTTGAGGACCCTATCCGCAATACCGATGAATGTGTTATAGTTGCCTTCCAGGCAAACCGGTCGCAGAACGCTCTTTCAAAGGTCCAGTTCTGCATCACCTTTCCCAACAAGGCCTTCCATATAAGCAAGGACCTTGAGTCGAAGTTGTCGGGTTTGACCCTCCCGATTCATCCAGAACGGGTCAATACGCTCTCTTATGAGCTGGTAGCCGAATTAACCAAAATGCACTCAGGAATCAGTGAACTGCAACTCGAGCGTGGAAGAAGGATTTTTGAATCCTTCCTGCACGATCTCAATGCCCAGTCCCTCTCATCCTGAGCACGTGGAGCACTGTATACATGTCTGAGCTTGAGTCCGAAATCAAAGTAGAGCAGAGTCGATTCGTCCATCTGCACAACCACACCGACTTCTCCCTCCTCGACGGAGCCGCCCCCATCAGCCGCTACATGGCAAAGGCGAAAAGCCTCGGCATGACGAGCCTGGCCATCACCGATCATGGGAATATGTTCGGCGCATTGCGCTTCTATTACGCGGCCAAGGATGCCGGCATCAATCCGATCATCGGTTGTGAATTCTACTGCAATCCACCCTCTCATACCGAGCGCCCCGCCCCCGGCGGTCGAAAACCCAATCAGTACCACCTCATTCTCCTTGCAATGAACGAGAAAGGCTACCACAACCTGATGGAGCTCAACTCCATCTCGTACACCCAGGGGTTCTACTTCAAGCCCCGCATCGACGACGAGCTTCTGGTAAAATACAACGAAGGGCTCATCTGCCTTTCTGCCTGCCTGGGTGGGGAAATCCTGCAGCACCTGCTCAACGACCAATACGACAAGGCAAAGCAACGCGCACTTTGGTTCTCTTCGGTTTTCGACGACGGACGCTACTATCTGGAAATGCAGGACCACAACCTTGCCGAGCAGAAGCGCACCAACCCCCTGCTCAAGCAGCTCAGCGATGAGACCGGCATCCCCCTCGTCTGTACCAACGACATCCACTACATAGAAAAGGATGACGCCAATGCCCAGGACCTGCTGCTCTGCGTAGGCACCAACTCCAAAAAGAACGATCCGGATCGCATGCGGTTCCCCAACCAGGAATTCTACATGAAAAGTGAAGAGCAGATGACCTCCCTCTTCAGCTGGTGTCCTGAGGCTGTGGAAAATACCAGCAGAATCGCCGAGCGATGCAACCTCGAAATTCACCTCCCAGGCCCGCTGTTGCCCGACTTCGATGTTCCCCGGGGCTTTGAAGGCCCGGCGGCGTATTTGCGCCATCTCTCCCATGAAGGGTTGAAAAAGCGGTATAAACACGTCACCGAGGATTTGACAAAACGGTTGGATTATGAGCTGGATGTCATCATTAACATGAAGTTCGAGGGGTACTTTCTCATCGTCATGGACTACATCCAGTGGGCGAAGCAGCACGACATACCCGTCGGACCGGGGCGTGGATCGGGTGCAGGATCCTTGGTTGCATACTCCATCGAAATTACCGATGTCGACCCGATCAAGTACAACCTCCTGTTCGAACGATTCCTCAATCCCGAACGGGTGAGCATGCCCGACTTCGATATCGACTTCTGCTTCGAACGAAGGCAGGAGGTCATCAACTATGTAACCGAGCACTATGGAACAGAGCGGGTCGCCCAGATCGCCACGTTCGGAACCCTGAAGGCCAAGGCCGTCGTCAAGGACGTCGCCCGAGTTCTGGATATTCCCTTCGACGAATCGAACAATATCTGCAAACTCATCCCCGACGACCCCAAAATGACGCTCGCCAAGGCGTTTGAACAGAATAAGGAACTGGTTGAACTGGAACAGAAAGGCGGCGTATATGCCGAGCTGTTCGATGCAGCACGACGTCTGGAGGGTTTGAACAGGCATACATCAACCCACGCAGCCGGAGTGGTCATCGGCAAGGAGGAGCTGGTAAACTATGTCCCGCTCTATCGTGATGCCAAAACCGGTGCCATCTCCACCCAATACACCATGGATCTCATTGAAGAGTGCGGCCTGGTGAAAATGGACTTTCTGGGACTGAAGACCTTGACCCTGATCAAGCACACCGAGGACCTGATCCACAAGAAGGATCCAAACTTCACCAGCACTGCAATCGATGAGGAGGACCCCAAAACCTTTGAGATGCTCTGTCGGGGGGAGAGCACCGCCGTCTTCCAGTTTGAAAGCCAGGGAATGCAGAACATCCTCAAAGAGGCAAAACCCTCCAATATCGAGGACCTGGTCGCCCTCAACGCCCTCTATCGTCCCGGCCCGATGGCCTATATCCCACAGTTCATCAACTGCAAGCTTGGCCGCCAACCCATCACCTATGCAAACCCGGAGTTGGAAGAGGAGCTGAAGACCACATACGGGGTCATCGTCTATCAGGAACAGGTCATGAAGGTGGCCCAGATCATTGCCGGCTACTCGCTTGGCAGTGCTGATATTCTCAGGCGCATCATGGGTAAGAAGAAAGTCGCCGCACTTGAGAAGGAGAAGGTGAAGTTCATAGCCGGGGCGAAAGCCCTCGGTCGCAGCGAGCAGCATGCCGCAGAAATCTTCGAGATGCTCGAGCCCTTCGCCGGGTACGGTTTCAACAAGAGCCATGCGGTGGCCTACTCGGTCGTAGCGTACCAGACCGCCTTCCTCAAGGCAAACTACCCAGCCGAGTTCTGGGCGGCCAACCTGACCAACGAGATGAACAGCCCCGACAAGTTCAGCGAGTATCTGCAGGTGGCGAAGGACCAAGGCCTTGAGATCCTTCCCCCTTCGGTCAACTACTCGGACAAGCACTTCTCTGTTGTGGACGGCAAGATCGTCTACGGCCTTGCCGGCATCAAGAATGTCGGGGAGGGGGTGGTCGAGCTGTTGGTGCAGGAACGGGAGAAGAGCGGCCCCTACAAGGACCTGCTGGACTTTTTGACCCGACTCGAGGCGAAGGCCATGAACACCAAGCTGTTGGAATCTCTGATCAAGGCGGGAGCCTTCGACAGCATGGGAACCAACCGCCCCACCTTGTTGGAAAACCTCAGCGATGCCATCGTTTATGTACAAAAGCGCAAGGAGGCAACCGCCTTCGGTCAGATTTCCCTCTTCGACGAGGAGACGGAAGCCTCGATGGAGACCTTCAGCATGAAACCGGTCGAGGACTGGAAGCTTCCTGAAAAACTGGAAATGGAGAAAGGCCTTTTGGGTTTCTACATCTCAGGCCATCCCTTGGATGCCTTTGCTCAAGCAATAAACCAGCGGGTGACGGCCAACACCGCCCACTTGGAGACAATCGGGTTCAACCGGCCCACCAACATCATTGCCATGGTCAGCTCGATCAGGCCCTTCACCACCCAAAAGGGAGGTATCATGGCCTTTTTACAGCTCACCGACCGCAATGCAACCTTCGATGCAACCTTGTTCCCCAAGATTTTCGAGCAGTATCGTGACATGCTGCATGTCGATGGCATCTATGGATTTGTCGGTAAATTCGACAACTCCAGAGGCAATGATAAAATTTCCTATCTGATTGAACAGATATTCGAGGATCCCAACCAGTTGGCCCCGATTGCCGTTTCGCGTTGCCACATTGAGTTGGAGAAGTCCTTTTGCAGTACTGAACAGATTTCCCATCTGAGGGACACCTGCCTCACCTATGGAGGTAGCTGCAGCGTCCTGCTCCACTTCAAGACCGAAGGGGAAAGCATGCCCCTGGTCGTCGAGTGCGGCCGAGAATTCTCGGTCCGGTACTGCGATGAGATTGAAACGGCGGTGAAGGAAAATCCCTCGGTGCTGAATATTTGGTTCGACTAATGGGAAAAAGTTCTGTATCTTGGACAGTGGAGGAACAATATGAACCAAACCTACTATGACAGCGGGGTTCCCATCCTACCGGCAGCATCCAATGTCTTCATGACCATTGCCTCGATTGCCGCTTCCCTGCTCTCCTTCTATTCGCTTCTGATCTGGCTCAGGATTGTTCTTACGTGGATCCGCATCCCCGGCCAGTTGCAGGAGAATCCGCTCGCCGCCCTTCTGGGCAAAATCGTCGACCCCTACCTCGCGTGGTTCAGGGGGATCAGCAGCCTTAGGCGAAGTCGGTTGGACCTCACCCCGCTCGTGGCCCTTGCAGTCCTTTCGGTGGTCCAGTCGATGCTTCGCCTCTATGGGTCCTACGGCAGCTTGACGGTGGGCATGGTCGTTGCCTTGGTGCTGCAGACGCTCTGGTCCTACCTGCTCAGCCCCGTCTTCTGGTTCTTGATCATCCTCTTGGGCATACGCCTTGTTTTCTGTTACAAGCGCAGCCCGGGAGTCATCGGGTACATCTCCATGCTCGATTCCATGATCGGCGGAGTACTGAACTGGGTGCAGAACCTCTTCTATCCCAAAAAGTCAATCAACGACCGACAGCTGATCATCACAAGTCTGGTCTTCTTCATCGCCGCCTATATCGGATCTTCTCTGCTGCTGCGTTTCATGGTGGGATTCTTCGCCAAGCTCGGATTCTGATCCATGGCGTACGTCCGCGGCCTGAAAACCAGTATTACCGAACTCGGTGGAGTCGGGCCTGCCGCAAAGGCAGGCTATGCCGAACTTGGCATCACCACCTACAGCGACCTGCTCCTGCTCTCCCCCAGATCCTGGGAGGATCGCAGTGAAGTACACCCGCTGGGTTTGGTTGAAGACTCCCAGATGGCCAATACCCTGGTCGAGGTGCTCTCCCACTCCTATTTTGGCATGAGAACGGGCAAAAAGCGGACCTTGAAGATTATTGTCCGCGATGTCTCAGGACTCGGGGACGGCCGGCTCAGCCTGTTGTGTTTCGGACGCAACTTTCTGGAAAAAACCATCAAGGTCGGGCGGATCTATTACTTGTACGGCAGCGTCAACCGCAACCGTGGCGAGCTGCAATGCTCCCAATTTGAACTCTATCCGGCCACCGAGGATGGCGATTTCCCCAAACAGTTCGGACAGATCCTTCCCATCTATCCCCTGCGCGGCTCGCTGAGCCAGCGTCTTATCAGAGCAAACATCAAGGCAGTGCTGGCAACTGTCGACAGATTTGAACAGGAGCTGCCCACCTCCCTGCGCGAACGGTACCACCTCATGGATACCGACCAGGCAATCAGAACCTACCACTTCCCCCCCTCGGTGGAAATCCTGCACCAAGCACGCAGGACCCTGGCCCTGACCGAGCTTTTCTACCTGCAGCTGGTGACCAGAAGGCATAAAAGCCTGGAACAACGCAGTGCACGGACTGGGCCGAGCATTCCCACCAAGCTGGAGTTGAAGTGCATCGAAACACTGCCCTTCAGCCTGACGGTCGACCAGCTGGCCAGCCTGAAGGAAATCCGCAAGGACCTGGACAGTGATGTCCCCATGAACCGACTGTTGCAAGGCGATGTCGGCAGCGGAAAGACCTTGGTGGCTTGGATCAGCGCCCTGCACGTCCTCTCCCAGGGAGCTCAGGTGGCCTTCATGGCCCCCACCGAACTTTTAGCCCGACAGCATGCAGAATCGGGGGCTGCATTGTTGGAAAAACTTGGAATCAGACTGGCCTTTTTGACCGGTTCGGTCAAAAACAAGGAACGCAGGCTCCTGCTTGAGGCCATCAAAGACGGAGAAGTCGATATCATCATCGGCACCCACGCCCTCTTCTCGGCCGAGGTTGTCTTTCGCAACCTCAGGTATGTCATCATCGACGAGCAACACAGATTTGGAGTCGAACAGCGCCTTGCCCTTCTGGAGAAAGCCCAAGTTCCCGACCTGCTGCTCATGACCGCCACCCCGATTCCCCGCACCCTTTCGCTGACCGTATTCGGAAATCTCAACGTTTCCACCCTCAAGACCATGCCGGCCGGCCGCAAGCCGGTCATCACCCATCTGGTCAATGAGCAGAGCCGCAAGCGCATGTACCAGGCGGTGGGGGTCGAGTTCCAACGGGGGCACCAGGCGTATTTCGTCTACCCGCGCATCGATGACAGCGGCGAGAGCGACCTTCGCGATGTCACAAACATGTACGAATTCCTCAAGGATGAATACCCTGCCGTCCCCTCGGCCTTGATCCACAGCAAGCTTGATGAGGAGGAGAAGGTCCGTATCCTCAAGGAGTATCAGGCAGGCAGGCTCTCCTACCTGGTATCCACCAGTGTGGTCGAGGTCGGAATCGACATCCCCAATGCCACGTGCATGGTCATCGAGCATGCCGACCGCTTCGGACTTTCGGCGCTGCACCAGCTGCGTGGACGTGTCGGACGATCGGAGCTGCAGTCCTACTGTTTTCTAGTCTTCGGAAATGACCTGACCGATGAGGCGAAACAACGATTGAAGGTGATGAAAGAGTCCAACGACGGCTTCTTCATCGCCGAGCAGGACCTGCTCATCCGAGGACCGGGCGAGATAACGGGCACAAGACAGTCGGGCTACCTCAAGCTCATCTATGCTTCGCTGACCGACGACCTGCCGCTTATCGAGATAGCCAGAAACGAAGCAGATCTCCTGTTGGAGCACGATCCGGGGTTGCTGTTGGTCGAGCATGAACCGATCAGGGCCGTCCTTGCCAATGCCCCTCCCTTTGAAGAAGAGCACAAAGAGGCATGAAACGGCAACTTGCACAAGTGTGCTCAGGTTACTATCATCAAGGAGCGAGGTGAAACGTATGCGCATAACCGGAGGAATCTATCGCGGAAGGACAGTTGCCTGTCCCCCGGGAATCATAAGACCTGCAATGGACATGATGAGGGAGTCGCTGTTCTCAATCCTGGGAAACCTGGAGGGAAAGAGCTGGCTGGACCTGTTCACCGGCAGCGGTTGCGTCGGTATCGAAGCTGCAAGCCGGGGAGCGGCTCCTGTGCATCTGGTGGAGAAGGACCGGCTCAAGAAATCCACCATCATAGAGAACATCAGTATGGTGGAGAGCGAGATCACTCTTTTCATGGCGGATGTCCATCGATTCATCCCAACCGCCAAGCGTCAGTACGACATCGTCTACGCCGATCCTCCATTCCCCATGCAGGGAAAGGTCGGACTCGCCCAATCGGTGGACAAGCAGAAGCTGCTCTCCGATGGAGGGCTTTTCATCATCCACTACCCCTCCGAGGAAAAAGGCCAGTGGCCCGAGCAGGTGGGGAACCTGGTTTGCTACGACCAGCGTAAATACGGCAGAAGCACCCTTCGTTTCTATAAGAATACCCAAAATGCGGGAGAACAGCATGAAATCTGACCTTGTCCTGATCGATGAAAACAACATAGCACACAGCACATTCACCACGTACAGCTATGAGACGGATTGTTTCTCTGAAGCCCGATTGGCTTTTTATTTCCAGATTGTACAGGAGGCGGCGGGCATGCATGCAGCGATGCGCGGCTGCTCGATTCCCGATTTGCATAAGGAAGGAAAGACGTGGGTCATCACCCGCAGCAGCATGGAGATCGAGCGATATACCTGCTGGCCCGAGGTGATCAAGGTCCAGACCTGGGCGCAGGAGCCGATCAGGCTGCACCTCCCTCGTGTGGTCAAGGGCTTTGATGGTGCAGGCAATCCGCTTTTTACCGCCAAGACCCATTGGGCCATCATCGACCTGGACAATGGCAGACCTCTGAGGCCCATGGATATGTCACTGCGTATCGGACTTCCCCCCGCCGATGATGAAATGCATCGGCTGGACATGACGCTCCCCAGGAGGCAGGAAGACGAGAGCCTTGAGCTGCTGTGCACCTTCAAACCGATCATTGCATATCTGGATACCGACCGGAACCTTCACGTGAACAACATCTCATACCTCAACTGGGCTCTGGAAAGCCTTCCTTCGGCGTTCCGCAACCGCTGTAAGGTCTCATCGGTCGATGTATCCTATCTCAGGCAGACATTCCTTGAGGATGATTTGATTGTCTCCACCTATGCTCCCCGGAAAGAAGCCCTGTTCAGTGATGAACCGACACTGCAGCATACGATCGTGCGCAAGGAGAAGGATGGAACATCCACCTCGGTGTGGCAGGGAACGACAACCTGGAAACGAAGGGAAGAACTCAGATAAAGACTTTGCGAAGCGTGGGATCCTTGCCCAGCAACAAGCCTATGGACTCACGAACAAGGAAGAGGCCGTTCTTGGAGTTGGCGCTGTAATAGCAGTACCAGCAGCCCTCCTCACTCTTGTAATGCACATCACAACCGACGATATAGCGGCTCGCCCAACCCGATTGGGGGGGGACGAGCACCGGGGAGCGGAACGAGGGCTTGAAAACAAGCCCGTCGGTACTTTCCAGTTGCAACAGCATGCTGGTGGTCTTCGCCCGCTTCTTGTCCCAGTACATGGCACACTCAAAGCCTACATACCCGTCATCGGTCTTCACCACCTTGATGCTTCCCACCGCCATGTTTCGATAGGGGTCGTCGGCATAGGGTGAGAGCAGAGGCTCCCCCTCGTTGGCCAAGGCATACGGACCCTCCAAATTGCTTGAAAGAGCCATTGCGAAGTGTCTGCTTGTCTTTTGCTTGGTATCGGGGAGCAACAGGTGCGAGGCGCCGAAGTAGAGGCGGTAGCCCTGCTCCGTCTTGATGAGCTGGGGACGGGAGATGCGCGGTTTCTTCAACCCATCCTTGGCAAAGGGAACCGTTCGGCTGTCCAGAAGGATTTTGGGTTCACTGAACAGAATCAGGTCGGTCGAGGAACGCATTTCAAAGCGGCTGTAGGTTATCTTCTCCTGCTCCCTTCGTCTGAACCGTCCTTTTCGGATGGGAGGCAGGGAGGCATTGTGCTTCTCATACATCAGGTAGTAGATGCCGTCCTCATGGTATATGAAGGGGGAATGGCCCCTGAGCTCGATCATCTTCTTGGGCTCCCAACTGATCCCGTTCTCACTGATGAAGTGCTCGATTCCCACCCAGGTGTGGCCGAACAGATGCCATTTGCCGTCCGGGCTCTCCTCGGGGAACAGGAAGCATGGATCGCAGAGCCGGCTCATATACCACTGGCTGCGAATGACAGGCTCATCGCTGAACGGATACCACGAGATTTTCGAAAAGGTGGAGAGGGAGAGGGCCATCGGACCTACTCCTGCTTGCGCTTATTGGGTCGGCGTCCACCCCAAAGCGGACTGAGGTTCTGCTCGAGGTTGAACTTCTTGTTCATCCACTTGATGATCTTGGAGTAGACAAAGAAACTCCCACCGATGCTCACGACAAACGTCAGGCCCAGCCACATCGGGATCAAGGAGCTGTTGGGGTCGACGAACCGGGTGATCAGGATGAAACAGACGATGAAGAGAATCATCATCAACAGGATGTTCAATACGGTGGCAGCCAACATGAACCAGAGGGTATTCGATTTCTTAGACATGCTTTCCTTCCTTGGATTCCGAACGCTCGAACAGAATGCTGGCCGCAAGCAGGATGCCGCTGATGACCAGGGAGGCATCAGCTATATTCCAGGTCGGCCAACGTTCAAAGCCCAGAAATCCATAGACTTTGACGCTGATGAAATCCACCACCCTGAAGCTTCGGAAAATCCGGTCGATCAGGTTGCCGATGCCTCCACCCAGAAACAAGGCGAGCACCCAACGGTGGAATGAACTGAGTATGAAACGTTTGGAAAAAAACACCACGCACACGGCGATGACCAAAAGCACGGGGACAATGATGAAAAACAGCAGCTTGACGGCCAAGGGCAGACTGTCGCCCATACTGAAGGCAATGGCGGTATTACGCACATGGACGATAGCGAGAAAGTCACCCCAATACTGATAACCGACGGTGTTTTCTGCAATATGACGAACTATCCAAGCCTTGGAAAGCTGGTCTGCAAGGATAACACAAGCTGTAAGCAATAATGGCAGGTAGCTTCGTTTGTTCTGTCCCATAGTGCTGACTATACTATAACCCGGTTGGGTTGGCAACAAAGACAACGTTAAGTGAGAAGGTCTCACGGATGTGTTCCATGAGCGCCAAAGGTCCGAACGTCTCGGTCACATAATGCCCCCCGGCGATCACCGTAATCCCGCCTTCGGCGGCATCGTGATAATACTGGTGCTCAAACTCTCCGGTTATAAAGCAGTCAAGGCCATCCGAAAGAGCTGCGAGCACATCCGAGCTCGCACCCCCGCTTACGATTCCCACTCGGTGTATCACCTCATCACCGAATGGAAGGATCAGGGGGTTCTTGAATCCCAACCTGGCTGATATCCACTCTGCACTCCGACCATCGGCCAGCGTACCCTTGAAGCCCAGCATCCGGCCCTTGTGCTCTGCAAAGCCTTGGATGTCCTGCAGCCCCAGCTTTCTTGCAATGGTAATGTTGTTACCCACCTCGCTGTGGGCGTCAAGTGGAAGGTGGGCCGCATATACATCCAGATTTCCCTCAATGAGCGTCTTCAGCCTGGTGTAGTGAGGCCCGCACACGGCAAGCGGCTGTCCCCAGAACAGGCCGTGATGAACCACCAGCAGGTCTGCACCCGCCTCTATTGCCCCCTCGAATACGGCCTGACAGGCGTCCACGGCAAAAGCGACGGTATGCACCTCGCGATCGAGGGGCCCTACAACCAGGGAATTCATTGAGCGATCAATACCCTCAAACGAGGCAACTTCCAGATATGCATCAAGATAGGTGACCAGTTCACTACGTTTCATAGCCATAGTATAAAGAGTTGACACCTTTTGTTCCACCACCTATAGTTCGAGCATGACCGATACACAGGTACGGGTAAAGCCGCTTACATATGAAGAAGCTTCCTTTGATTTCGACCTCGCAACCATTCGAACATGCAGGGCTCTTGGCAGCAGTGAGCCGATTGTCGGGCAACCACGCGCCCTGAGGACGCTCGAACTGGGTCTTTCCCTCTCCAAAAGCGGCTACAACATCTTTGTCAGCGGCGACAGCGGCAGCGGCAGGCACAAGGCGGTGCGCCATGCAGTTCAGAATCTTATCCACGACACCTCGTCGCTGTGCGACCTCGTCTATGTCTACAACTTCCTCCAACCCAACAGTCCGAGGGTACTTACCTTCACGTGCGGGGATGGGCAGCTGTTTTGTGATGCTTCAGAGGCATTCAACCAAGAGCTTCTCTCCCTGGCCCTGCAAAAGCGGGATTTTTATGCAACGGCCCTCGAACTGGTTTCAGAATTCGAGGCGCAGTTCCCCCAAGCATCGCTTCGTGACCATTTCGACCATATACGCATGGACCTCAAGCGGATGGACAAGCACATCCAGGGCCTTGATGAAAAGGCCTGCAAAGCCGATCCTATTGCCACCAAATACCGGGCGAATCTTCTGGTAAATCATGCAAAGGCCACTCAGAGACCTTTTATCATTGAATCACATCCATCCTTTTCAAACCTCTTCGGCTCGGTGGACAACGAGCAGAAAATGCCCCATTTGGGCCTGCATGCAGGAACCCTGCTGGAGGCGAGCGGAGGCTTCTTGGTCATCGATGCCGAGGAGCTGCTCAGCGAGCAGGGACTGTGGGACGCGCTGAAGCGCTACCTTGATGCCAACGCCCTGACTGTTGAGAGCGGAGCCATCACCAAGGGTGAATTACGCAGCGCCTCCATCAGGCCGCAGATGCCCCCGTTGCCGGTCAAGGTCATTCTTATCGGCAGTGAGGAGACCTATGACACCCTCACCGAAGGCGATGAGCGCTTTCTCACCCTTTTCAAGCTCTGTGCACAGTTTGACTACTCGATGAATCTTGATGAGAAGGCCATCGCCCAGACAATCGCCAACCTTGACAGCTATGCAAAGCAGAACCAGTTGCTCGAGCTCAGTGACGAGGCTTTTCTCCAGCTGCTCAGATACAGCTGCTGGTATGTGGAGTCCCGCGAACATCTGAGCACCCAGTTCTCCACCCTCTACGACCTGCTCGAGGAGGCGAACTGGTGGGCGCGTTATCATCGGAAGAACCAAATCGACGATCAGGTGATCCTCACCGCCCATGCAGAGCGGGAGTATGCCAACGGCATCAGCGAGACCAAGATCAACGAGGAAATCATCAGCGGCGATATGATCATCAGCCTGAGCGGCACCAAGGTCGGGGTGGTCAACGGCTTGGCCGTCATGGACAGGGGGAGCGCATCCTTCGGGACTCCCACGGTGATCAGCTGCACGGTGGCGCCGGGCAATGAGGGTATTGTAAACATCGAGCACGAGGCCGGTCTGAGCGGTGAAATCCACGATAAGGGGCTGTTGATTCTCGAGGGGTACCTGCGCAAGCACTATGCCCGCACCTTCCCCCTTTCCATTTATGCAGGAATCGCCTTCGAGCAGTCCTATGCCGAAGTGGATGGGGACAGCGCCTCCTCAAGCGAGCTGTACGCCCTGCTGTCGGCCATCGGGGAGCTTCCCGTCCGCCAGGACATCGCCGTCACCGGTTCGGTGAACCAGATGGGCATGATCCAGCCGGTGGGCGGCATCAATGAAAAAATCGAAGGATTCTTTCATACCTGCCAGGCGACCGGCCTGACCGGAAGGCAGGGGGTCATCATTCCATTTCAGAATGTACGCAACCTGATTCTCGGCTATGAGGTGCTTGAGGCGATCAAGGCCAAACAGTTCTTCATCTACCCCATCAAGACGATCGATGAAGGCATGCAACTCTTGACCGAACGGCCTGCAGGCATCCGCAATGCAAAGGGCAACTACAGCGCAGGCAATTTCAACTACGATATCGAGGACAGGTTGCGCAAGATGTACCAGGCGGTCCTAGCCAACAGAGGTTAGGCTGCGCAGCTTCTTTAAAAAAGGAAGTATGTAGGCAAGCGAGAGTACAAAGGTAAGCACATCGGCGATGGGCTGGGCGAGCTGCACCCCTGCAAGCCCGACGAGACCGGGCAGCAGTGAGATGACAGGAACAAAGAAGAAACCCTGTCTGGCAAGGGCCAATACGGAGCTTGAGCTGCCGTGGCCGGTACTTTGGAACACCATCCCGCTCAAGGTATTGAACGAGGACAGCGGCATCAGGATGCACTGGTAGCGTATGGCAACCGTCCCGATGGCGATGACCGTCGGGTCTGAGAGAAACAGCAGCATGATATAGTGCGCTCCTGCAAAGCAGACCACACCGATGAAGGTGAAAGCCAGAACTCCGGTTCGCACACAGAACGTATAGGCTTCAATCAGACGGTCGTAGCGCTTGGCTCCCCAGCTGAAGCCGGCAACCGGCTGCAGGCCTTGTCCGAATCCTATCAAAGCCGAGTTGAGGAACTGCATCACGCGGGTGGTGATGGACATCGCAGCTATCGCTTCATCACCGAATGGGGCGGAGAAAACATTCAGACAAATCGCTGAAACGGTGTGCAGCAGGGTACGAAAGAGCGAAGGGGCTCCAACGGTGAAGATATCACGATAGATCCACCACTTCAGTCTCACATGCCGGAGGGAAAGGTGCAAGTTGCTTCTTCTCTTGACGAAATGCGAGAAGAGAATGAAGAAACTGAAGCCCTGACTGAGAACTGTTGCAAGGGCCGCCCCCTTGATGCCCATGCCCAGAACAAAGATGAATATCGGATCGAGTATCACATTCAGGATGGCACCGCTGCTCATCCCGAGCATGCCAAGGTGGGCCTTCCCCTCCGAACGGAGGTTGTTGTTCATCGTATAGCAGACCGCCATCCAAGGTGCACCGACGAGAATCACCGAGGCATAGCTGACCGCTTCGGTCTCGATGGTGGGGGTTGCTCCCAAGAACCGTACCAGCGAGGTGGTGCCGGCCAGACCGGCCAGGGTGAACAGCAGGGCCATGCTCATCGAGGTGAAAAAGGCGGTGCTGAAAACTTGGTCTGCCTCAGTGCGTTGCTTTGCGCCAAGCAGACGCGAAACCGTATTGGCAGACCCCTGGCCGAATGTGATGCCGATGGACTGGATGATGCTCATGATCGAATAGACTATCCCCACCGCAGCACTGCTTTCGGTCCCCAACCGACTGACGAATATGGTATCGGTCATCGAGTAGAATGAGGTGATGAGCATGCTGATGATCGTCGGGGTAGCCAATTGAAGAATGAGTGATCTCACCGGTTGCTCGGTCATACGCTTATAGTTCTGCTCGGCGTTGAGCGTTTGGAATTTCATGCAGAGAACCATCCATGCATCATGATTCCTGCAGCCACTGCGACATTCAACGAACCTTTGGTCCCCGCCTGGGCGATGGACAGCCTGCCCAGCGAAGCTTCACAGGCGCCAAGCAAGGCCGGACTCACCCCCAGCTCTTCACTGCCTATCACACCAATCCCTTTGGCCGGAAATGGGAATACATCAAGTTCGGTTCCTCCGGTCTCCAAGGCGAACAGGGGAAGATCGAGGATCTTCAACCGGGCGAGCATCGCTTCCTCACCGAGCACCTCATACTCCACAGTCCGGGTGCACCCTCGGCTTGTTTTATAGGTTCTTGGATGATCGACGGCGGCACAACCCTCCACCAGATAGATTTTCTGAATGCCGAAGGAGTCGGCCGATCGGAAGATGGAGCCGATATTGTACGGCGAGCGGAGACGGTCGAGGACCAGGATGTGGTCGAGAATCGTGCGCTGGCTCGAATCCAGGTTACCTTCCTCATCAACGAAATCCCAATCGGCACTATCGCTGCCCAATGCCTGAAGCAACAAATAGTGAATGTCTTCACAGGCGACAGCCAGCTCGGCCTCCTGGAGCAGGGAAAGCTTTACACCAAGTCCTGCCAGGCGTGCAAGCTCGCTTTCGCCGAGCACCGAGCGAAACTGAGGAGAGTCGAACAGTCCTGTCAGGGCCGCAAGATATGCGGGTTCATGCTGATTGCGCAGGGCAAGCGTTGCCTGTTGGTGAAACAGCAGGGCGCACTTGCGTACGCACGTACGATCCTTGAGCGTTTTAAGCTTCGCTATCGTTATCATCGCTTTCACCCGTTTGTTTTGGAGCGACCAGTACGGCGAACTCCCCTTTAACCGCATCCCTGCCGGCAAGCGTGGAGGCAACCTCGGCAGCGGTACCCTGGAGGAACTCCTCAAACTTCTTGGTCATCTCCCTGCCCGCAACCAACGTACGTGTCGCATCGAGGGCGGCGATCTCTTCCAAAGTCTTTATGATACGGAACGGGGACTCATAGAGGATGAAAGCTTCGTCACGCTGCAGCAACTGTGCAAGACGCTTGGTCCTTCTTCCCTTTCTCGGGCTGAGGAATCCTTCAAAGGTGAAGCTCTTGCCGACAAAGCCGGCTACGCTGACCAGCGTTGCAACAGCACTGGGGCCGGGAATGGGAACTACAGGAAAGCCCGCCTGACGGACGGCGGTGACAACCCTGGCCCCGGGGTCGCTTATGCCGGGAGTGCCGGCATCGCTGACAAAGGCCACATCCAATCCACTGCCCAGCAACTCCACGATACCCTTGGCCGAGTTGATCTCGTTGTGGGCGTGACAGGCGATCAGGCGCTTGGAAATTTCGAAGTGATTCAGCAGCTGCTGGGTGTGACGGGTGTCCTCGCAGGCGATTACATCCACGTTCTTCAGCGTCTGTACAGCCCGGTAGGTGATGTCCTCAAGGTTCCCGATTGGTGTCGCCACCATATAAAAGGTACTCATGCGCTTCAGTCTACATGCTCTCATTCATCCTTACAAGCGTAATGGGTTGGTATCGTTTCCCACACGGTTTGGTATTTTTCACCATAAGGTAGGAAAAACCCCCTGCATTTACCCGAATCCTACAGAAAATCAATCATTTTCTTCTGGTTTTTAAAAGTTGGCACGCCTTTTGCATAGCTATCTACGTAACAACGAAACCACAACAGCCACCCGGTGGCGAAGGAGACAATGATGCAGATGTTTAAAAGAATCGCCGATATCTTCAACTCACACGTCAATAGTGCTTTGGACAAGCTTGAAGATCCGGCAAAGATGATCAGCCTGATGATCACCGAACTGGAGGATACCCAGACCAAGGCCCGTTCTTCCATGGCAGCCCGTAAAGCGGAGCAAACAAGCCTGGAGAGAGAAAAGGCTGAGTTTGAGAAATCCGTCCTTCGTTGGGAAGATCGCGCAAAGCTGGCCATCACCAATGGTCGTGAGGACCTGGCCCGCGAAGCCCTGTTGGAGAAAAAGCATGCCGCCGAGCAAATCAAGCGCATCGAGGAGCAACTTGCCAACCTGACTTCAATTCTTGCCAGCCAGAGCGCCCAGCTCACCCAGATCGCCGATAAGCTCAAGGAAGTCAAGGACAAACAACAGATCCTCGTCCAGAGAGCCAGAAGCGCCAAGGAGAAGAAGCAGGTCGCCCAGACCCTGAAGAGCAGCGATAGTGCAGACCTTGCCCGTAAGTTCAGTGAGCTCGAGAGCAAAATCGAGCGGATGGAAGCCGATGCCGAAATGGCAGGCTATCATGGATCACCTTCTGCGAGCGATGAGTTTGCAAAAATGGAATCCGATGAGGCCATCGAGGCCGAGCTTGCAAGCTTGAAGCAGTCCATGACCAAGAAGAAGGAGCAGAAATAATGTACTACGACAGAGAAGAGGATCGTACCCTGTATCGTGAAAGACGGGGCATGATATTGGGAGTGTTCCAAGGATTGGCCACCTGGTCGGGGCTGCCGGTACTCCTGCTCAGAATCATCGGCCTTATCCTGCTCTTCTCGGTTGGATTCGTTCCGATGGCCATCGCCTACATTCTGACAGCACTCATGCTGCCTTCACGATAACCGAACCAGACATTTTTTCATGACTGTCATTGAGTTTCTTCCTTGAGCAGGGCATCATTTGATGTCCTGCTCTTCTTCTTGCAGGCGGTCCTGATATTTTCGGTACAGTCCCCGCAGTTGGTCATAGGTCAGATTGAGCAGCTTTGCAGCCTCTTTCTGGTTGCCTGAAGCGTTCTTGAGGGCTTGTTTGAGATACTTGAGGTCCAGCTCAAGTCGTGCCGCCTCGAATTGGCTCAAATCGAGCTCTGCCTCCTGAAGGGGCAGGACCGGCTGTTGCTGACTCGTGCGCTTGAATGGATTGTCGAACGGGTTGAACTCAAGGTGTTCGATCAGTGAAGCGTCGCTGCGATAGACAGCCCGCTCAACAACATTTTTCAGCTCACGGACATTACCCGGCCAAGGATAGCAGAGCATCTGGGAGATGACGTCCTCACTGAACGAGGGCATCTCCTTGCGCCCGCACTCAAGGGTCATCTTGGAGGCAAAATAGGTTGCCAACAGGATTATATCCTCGCCCCGCTCGCGAAGCGGGGGAAGGAAGAGCACCTCGAAGGAGAGGCGGTCCAGCAGGTCCTCCTTGAACTTTCCCTGTTCGCACAGGGTCGGCAGGTCGGCATTGGTCGCACCGATGATCCGTACGTTCGTTTCATGGGTCACCGACGATCCCACCCGCTCGTAGGTGCCGTACTCGACCACCCTGAGAATCTTCTCCTGGACTTCCAAGGGGATGAGACCGATCTCATCCAGAAAGAGCGTCCCGCCTTCGGCTTCCTCGAACCTGCCTTTGCGGGTCTTCTGCGCTCCGGTGAAAGCTCCTTGCTCATAGCCGAAAAGTTCTGTTTCAATGAGGGAGGGCGGAAGGGCGGCGCAGTTGACCGTTACCAGGTTCTGCTGCCACCTCGGGGAGAGGAAGTGGAGACGTCTGGCGGCAATTTCCTTGCCGCTGCCCCGTTCTCCTACAAGCAGCACCGAGCGATTCACGGTTGCAGCCCGGCTGAGCTTGCTTTGGAAGTCAAGAAAGACTTCACTCTCACCCAGGGGTTGCTGATTGTATCCGGCTTGCACGGCTTCCATACACTCCACCTCACTTGGTAAATTTAGCCATCCTTGGCAGGTTTCACCAGCGTTAGGGTAGCACAGCTTGGTGAGAGCGAAAAGAGGAAGGGCCGCAATCCTAGGCAAAATGGCGATTTAGATATTTTTCTTTAAACTTTTAATAGTTGGCACGATTCGTGCATCTAGATTTTCACGAACACAGGTGGTACTACTACCTAAGGAGAGAAGTATGGGAGTGTTTTCAAGATTCTTAGATATTGTCAACGCAAATATCAACTCACTGCTCGACAAGGCGGAAGATCCGGAAAAGATGATCAAGTTGATGATGCAGGAGATGGAAGATACCCTGATCGAGCTGAAGAGTTCCTGCGCTGCGAAAATGGCCAGCAGAGCCAAAACCGACCGCACCTACAAGGAGGCGCTCAGTGCTGTCGATCGCTGGCAGAGCAGAGCGGAGCTCGCCATCAGCAAAGGTCGGGAGGATCTGGCCAGGGAAGCGTTGCTGGAACGAAAGCAGGCAAAGGCGGCCCTTGATCAGCTGCAGGCTGAGCTCAGTGCATACGACGACTTGATCAGGACTGCAAAGAGCGAGATCAATCAGATCGAGGACAAGCTTACCACGGTCAAGCAGAAGTATCAGATGATGGTTGAGCGGGCCAAGCGTGCTCGCGAAGAACAGGCTGCACAGGAGGCTCTCAAGCGTGCCAACGACAGCAGCACCTTCGGTCGGTTCAGCGATATGGAAGAGAAGATCGACCGGATGCAGGCAAACAATGAGATGAATCGGCCCACCAATTCTTCTCTCGACGACAAGTTCAGGGACCTGGAAGAGATGGATGACATTGATGCCGAAATCGCTGAACTGCGCAAGCGCGCCGGCTTGTAAAGTAGAGGCGAAGCATGGAAGCTATTTGGATTCTATCTGTCATCTTCACGTTCATCATCATCATTTCCACCATCGATCATCGGTACAACCTCAGGAAGAAAAAGATCGATGCCGCCCTCAGGATGCGGGAGATGGAGATGGGACTCCCTCCGGGAACCTACAGTTCCACCAAGATCAAAAGCGGGAAAAACCGGAATACGGTCGATCCATCCTTCACTGAATGGAAGCAGACATCCAATAGGACTGAACTGAAGAAGGGTATCGATGATTTGCAGCAGAGGCTGGCAAATCTGGAAACAATAATGAACAACCGGAAGGCAAAGCCTGAAGGTATGCAAGATAAGGAATGGAAGGAATGATTGCTATGGCTACCAAAAAATTGTACAGATCCCCTCGGGGAAAGATTTTCGGGGTTTGCACCGGCCTTGCTGAGTGGAGGGACCTGCCCGCCGACCCAGTTCGTCTGATTGTTTTCCTGGTGGTGCTTGTCACCGGAGTGTTCCCGGGAGCCTTGATCTACTTGGCTGCCGCCCTCTTGATTCCCATGAATCCAGGATACGACTACTCTGAGAGCACAATCTACTCCAATGACGAACCCAAGCAGAGTGAAGCGGAGCTGAAAGCCGAGTACGAGAGACTCAAGCGCAAGGTCGAAAAGATGGAAAGCGAAATGTTCAACAAGGAACGGGATTGGGACGACCGATTCCACCAGGGAAGCTGATATGCTCAAAGATACCAAGGCCAACAAGATTTTCCTGATAATTCTGGTGGTTCTGTTGGCCCTCGGCTTCACCGTAAGCAGAGGGTGGACCATCCGTAGCAGGGACAGCCGGACCAACCAGTCCATCGATTTCGCAACCACCGATTCGCTGAAGGTTTCGACGATTTCCAATGACATCGTCATCGAAGTGGACAACGCCGCCAAAGGCGCTTCCGTTTCGATTGGAAAAAATGAGTCGGACGTCCTGTCGGTCTCGAAAACCGGCAGGAGCCTGAACGTGGACGTCAAACCCAAGAAAGCATGGTATTTCCGCTTCTTCTCCTACTCCCCCTCGGCGCTGGTCATCACCCTGCCCGCATCCCGCCTGGACGGCCTTGAGCTTTCCAGCATCTCGGGGGATATCCGGATCCTGCACCCCATCCAGGGCAGCACTTTGGTTGCCAGGAGCACCAGCGGAGAGATCGATTTCTTGACCTTGACAGCCGATCAGAGCATTAAACTGAGCAGCATCAGCGGCAGCATCAATGGAAGTGAAGTTGCCGGTAAGCGTTCGGTTGAACTGATGAGCACCAGCGGAAGCATCGAAGTACAGAGCGTAGAGGCTCAGGATGCAAATCTCAAATCCATCAGTTCCAGCATTGAGGCAGAGGTGGAGATCCTGGACGGAGGATCGCTGAACGCCGCCTCGACCAGCGGTTCCGTGCAGATTGATCTGAAGCAGAGCTCCAACCTGAAGATCCAAGCCTCCAGCACCAGCGGCCAGATAGTTTTCAATGATAAGGATATGGGAAAGAGTGCGGCATTTGAGACGGGAAGCGCCAGAAACAAGGTGAACCTCTCCACTGTGAGCGGTTCAATCAAGCTCTGGTACTGAATTGCAGGCATTACAGCCAGGCTGTCTCGAAAGAGGCAGCTTTTTTATTTGACTAGCAGTCTATCCATCGGTAGCATACCTATATACCAGAGGAGGCACCGTGCAGCGTAGTGAAAAGCTTTTATATCTTCTGATGGTTCTACTTATCACCTTGCTCTTCATTACCGCCATGGCCCTCGAGGGCCCGCTCGAGGTGGTGGGACAGGTTGTATCCTTACAGAGAGAAAGTGCACGTCTGATCAACGATTTCACCCTCTACGGGGTGGGAACTGCACTCTTCAATGCCGCAACCGTAGGAACGCTTGGTTTGGTTTTGGTCTACTTTGCCACCGTCAGTCTTTCTGGACCCACCCTCTCTGCAATCCTGACGATGATGGGCTTCGCCTTCTTCGGCAACACCCTGCTCAACTGCACTCCCCTCATCCTGGGAGTATGGCTTGCCAGCAAGCTCGCACGGAAAACCTTCGGTTCCTACAGTCTCATCGCCCTATTCGGCACCGCTCTCGGACCGCTGGTCACCTATGTCATGTTCTCCCTCGGCCTTCCTTATGCACTTTCCATCCCTCTGGGGTTGGTTTCAGGAGTTGCTGCAGGCTTCATCCTCCCTGCAGTCGCCGGCTCGATGCTGCAGCTTCATCAAGGCTACAATCTGTACAACGTCGGCTTCAGCTGCGGCTTCATCGGCCTGTTTGCAGCGAATCTGCTGCTCGCATCCAACAAGATGCAAGCCATAACCATTGCATGGAATACTGCGTACTCCCTCTCCCTCACCCTGCTTGTCCCCGTTTTCAGCCTCACCCTCATTATCACCGCCATCGTCGTCGACAAACCCAAGCGCAGCATGCAAGGACTGCTTGCCATCCAGAAGCTGTCCGGACGGCTTCCCTACGACTTTTTCGACACCGGGTATTTCGGCGGTACGCTGCTGAACATCGGCCTGCTCGGATTGTTGTACTGGACCTATGTACTGGTAGTTGGAGGTGTCATCAACGGCCCGGTCATCGGAGGAATCTTCACCATCATGGCTTTCGGAGGTTTCGGCAAAACCTTGAAAAACACCACCCCGGTGGTTGTAGGAGTCATTCTTTCCACCTTGCTGTTCGGCAAGTCCCTTACAGCCCCCGGGCCCTTGCTTGCAGCGCTTTTTGCCACCACACTCGCCCCTATCGCCGGTCAATTCGGCATCATCGCCGGCCTGCTTGCAGGCTTCATCCACCTGATCATGGTGGAAGTAACGGCTTCCTGGCATGCCGGCCTCGACCTCTATAACAATGGATTTGCAGGAGGTCTGACCGCAAGTTTATTCATCGCCATCCTGCAATGGTACAAGACCAATCGCCCGAAGGAGGATTTCACCACATGAAACGAAAAGAGTTTCTCGGACGACTGATTGGGGAAGTAACAAACTTCCTGCTCGAAGGCAATCCCCTCCGACTCGTCGTCTCCCTGCACCAGGAAGACGATGGTGCACATATCAGCTTCTTCGACGACCGGCCGAGGTCGGAAGAGGAGATTCAGCGAATCTACAACTCCCTCAATCCCCAAAAGAGCAGACCAGAGCTCGCCGAATACTATGGTTTGATGGCCGGCCACGATATGGCGTGGGATGCACGACTGAAACTCATCGGCTGGCAGATCAAGCATGCCAGTGTTGACAATTCGGACAGCGGATTGAGAATCGACCTGTGGTTGGGCAGTGATGCATTCAACCCGGAGAACTTTACGTTGAATAAGAAGGAAAAGAAGAAGTAATTGCAACAAATCTTATATTTTTTGTTGCATAAGCTCTTTTAGTTATGGGTTCTGTTGTATATTAATGCAGAATCTGTTGCATAATATTCCAATTTTGGCTATCATCCCTACAATTTAAGCGGATGGAGCAGCCATGAACACATGCTTTCTACTTCTCGAAGACGGAACCTTGTATCAGGGCAACGGGTTCGGATTGCAAGCCCCGTTGCTTGACGATCATCTCTGTGCAGCAGAGCTCGTCTTCAATACCAGTATGACCGGATATCAGGAGATTCTGACCGATCCCTCCTACCATGGACAGATGGTGGTCATGACCTATCCGCACATAGGAAACTATGGCTGTGAGCCTGATTTCGATGAGGGGATTTCCTCTCCAAGTCCCATTTGTTGTACCGCTCTTATTGTTCGAGCAGCATATGAAGGCCCTCTTCCTTTGAAGAGGGTCTCTTTAGATACCTACCTATCCGAGCATAAAACAGTCGGGATTACCGACATCGACACCCGCTGTCTTACCATCCATCTGAGAAAGCATGGTGCACAGAATGCAGCAGTCTTCCGGACCATGGACGGGAAGCTGACAGACCACCAATACCACCGGGCTCTCGAAAAGCTTGCAGCCTACCCGCATGTCGGACAGCGCAATCTTATTGAAGGTGTTGCAACAAAACAGACGATTACAAACCCGAAGCTACCCAACCTCCCCAAGCATCCGAAGCTCAGGTTTGCCGTGGTGGATTTCGGTATCAAACGTTCCATCATCGCCGAGCTGTACAAACGGAATATCGCCGTTACACTCTTCCCCCCTTCGGTCCAGGCAGAAGAGATACTTGGAAGCGGCTGCGATGCAATGCTGCTCTCCAACGGGCCCGGGGACCCGGCCCTTCTTACCGAAGCAGTGACGATGACCAAAGCGGTTATGGACTCCCTACCTGTCTTCGGGATCTGTCTGGGCCACCAGCTGATCACCTGGGCGCTGGGAGGAAGAACGTATAAAATGAAGTACGGCCACCATGGCGGCAACCACCCCGTCATCGACATCCGCACCAAAGCCTGCTTTGTCACCAGCCAAAACCACGGATACGCAAGCCAGGAGGATTCCCTGCCTTTCGAGGTCGCAGTCTGGCTGCGCAACGCCAACGACAACTCCGTCGAAGGGCTGTATCACACCAGCAAGCCCATATGCTGTGTACAGTTCCACCCCGAAGCCTCACCAGGCCCCCGGGATGCCTCATGGATTTTCGATACCTTCATCCGGACTGCACAGGAGGCAAAAGCATGAGTGCCAGAACCGACATCAAGAGGATTCTCGTCATCGGCAGCGGCCCGATCGTCATCGGCCAAGCCTGCGAATTCGATTACAGCGGGACACAAGCGGTCAAGGCGCTGAAGGAAGAGGGGTATGAGGTAATCCTGCTCAACCCCAATCCTGCAACCGTCATGACAACCCCCTCCTTGGCCGACAAGGTCTATCTCGATCCCTTGAAGGTAGAATATGTCGAACAAATCTTTCAACGCGAGAGACCCGATGCAATCCTGACCACCATGGGAGGCCAGAGCAGCTTGAACCTTGCCCTGGAACTGGACAAGGCGGGATTGCTCGAGCAGTACGGGGTCGAGGTGATCGGCTCCTCCATAGCCTCCATCAAACTTGCCGAGGACCGAGGCTCCTTCAAACAAGTGGTGGAGGGACTTGGCTTGGAGAGCGCCAACAGCCATGTTGTACACTCGCTTGCTGAAGCACAGTCGAAACTTGCAGACTTCCCTTATCCGCGCATCATCCGTCCCTCCTATACATTGGGAGGAATGGGTGGCTCGATCGCCAACAACGAACAAGAGTTCCCCGAACTTCTGCTCCACGCCCTCGAGACCAGCCCGACCGGCGAGGCGCTCATCGAGGAGTCCTTGATTGGATGGAAGGAGTTCGAGATGGAGGTTATGCGCGACAAAGCCGACAACGCGATCATTGTCTGCTCGATCGAGAACATCGACCCCATGGGAGTGCATACCGGGGACAGCATCACCATCGCTCCCATCCAGACACTGGATGACAAGCTCTACCAAACAATGCGAAATGCTTCAATAGCAATCCTGCGTGCGGTAGGAGTCGACTGCGGAGGCAGCAATGTCCAGTTTGCAGTCCATCCAGAGACAGGGAGAATGGTGGTCATCGAAATGAATCCGCGTGTCTCCCGATCGTCGGCCCTTGCCAGCAAGGCAACCGGATTTCCCATCGCCCGCTGCTCGGCGAAACTCGCAGTAGGCTATACAATGGATGAGGTGGTCAATGAGATCACCGGCCAATCGGTCTCCTGCTTCGAACCGGTGCTGGACTACTGTGCCGTCAAGGTCCCTCGCTTCGAGCTGGAGAAGTTCCCCCTCCCAATCTCGGCATTGGGAACACAAATGAGAAGCGTAGGAGAAGCCCTTGCGCTGGGGAGAACCGCCTTGGAGGCCTTGAACAAGGCCATCCGTGCATCCGAACGCAAGCTGGAAGGCTTGTGCGACCTGGTTGCGATCGGCCGCTACAGCGAAGTGGAGGTGGAGCAATTCTTAGGCAGTGCACACCCGCTGAGACTCTTGTCCGCCTATACCACGTTGGTCAGAAAAGGGCCATCCAGCCTGCCTATGATCGAACAAATCACCAAATTCGACCGCTGGTTCCTGCATCTGCTGGTGCAGCAATACGAGTTGGAACAAGCCATCCGCTCCAAGCTCGATCAGCAAACCCTGCTCGATGCAAAGAAGGCCGGTATCAGCGACCGTCATCTCGCCTTCCTTACCTCACAAACGCCACAGGCCATCGAGCGGCTGCGCTATGCCTATGAAATGCACCCGGTAAATCACCATGTCGATACCTGCTCGGGTGAGTTCGATGCCCTCACTCCCTATTTGTATACCACCTACGACGAAACGACCGAGGCCAAGCCAATGGGAGAAGAAGCGGTAGTCATCCTTGCCAGCGGTCCGAACAGGATCGGCCAAGGCTTGGAGTTCGACACCTGCTGCACCCTCGCCTCCCTTGCCTACCGCAAGTTGGGCAAGAAGACCATCATGATCAACAGCAACCCGGAGACAGTCTCGACCGACTTCAACATCTCCGACCGTCTCTATATGGAGAGTCTGGCTTCCGAGGAGGTCAAGGAAATCCTGCGTCTTGAACGAGCGAAGCATGTAGTGGTTCAATTGGGAGGACAAACCCCGCTGAACCTTGCCGGCGACCTGATCAAGGCAGGCGCCTCGATAGTCGGAACAAGCCTGAAGGGACTGCTTGATGCCGGAGACCGTGGAAAATTCTCCGCCCTGGTCTCCGAGCTCGGCCTCAGGCAGCCGAAGAACCGCAGTGCCAAACGAACCGAGGATATCCTTCCCCTGGCCAAGGAAGTCGGATTTCCCGTCCTCATCCGCCCCTCCTTCGTACTCGGGGGACGAGGCATGTACATCGTCTATGATGAAGAGGCCTTGCTTGCGCTCACGCACCTTGAGGCCAGCGAAGAGGCTCCCGTTTTGGTTGACCAGTTTCTGGAGGATGCCTTCGAGTATGACCTCGATGCGGTCTGTGACGGCAAGAGCCTCTACATCGGAGGAATACTGCAGCATATCGAGGCTGCAGGAATCCACAGCGGCGATTCGGCCGCCGTCTTTCCACCCTACAAGTCCAGTCCCCAGATCCTGGAGCAGATGCAGGCTTGGGCGCACAAGCTCGCCATAGCCTTGGACACCAGGGGTCTGATGAACATCCAGTTTGCCGCCAAGGACGGGCTCTTGTACCTCATCGAGGTAAATCCCCGCGCTTCCAGGACCATTCCCTTCATTGCCAAGACCTCTGGCGTCGATCTCATCGAGGCGGCGGTACGGGTCTGGGAAGGAGAGGATTTGGTCTCCCAAGGCTTGGTGAAAACCGTTGGAGGCAGGGCGATGGGAACTTGCAGGACCGGGTGGGCGGTCAAGGAAGCGGTGTTCAGCTTCGACCGTTTCTCCAATGTCGACCCCGCCCTCGGACCGGAGATGCGCTCAACAGGAGAGTCGATCGGCCTAGGTAAAACATTCGGCGAGGCGTTCGCAAAGAGCCAGATCAGCGCGGGCAACAAGCTGCCTGTTGCAGGAAAGGTCTTTGTCAGCGTCAACAAGAAGGACCGCGCCACCATTCTGCCGGTTGTGCAGAAGCTGGTAGGCCTGGGCTTTGCAGTAGCGGCAACCAAGGGAACTGCAGGCTTCCTGTTCGAACAGGGAATCTTGTGCGAGGTGATGCAGAAGGTCCATGAGGGGAGGCCGAACATCATCGACTATCTGAGGAGCAGGCAGATTGCCTTGGTGATCAACACACCGATGGGCTACCAGGCACACGCCAGCGACGATGAGATCCGCAGCATCGCCATGCGACTGAAGATTCCCTACACCACTACCACCAGTGCCGCCATAGCTGCTGTACAGGCAATCGAATACCTGCAAAAAAAACAAGTGGTTGTTCGTTCCCTCTCTTCCTAGGAGCAATTGCCTTTTGGGTCCTCTTACGATAGTATGACAATACTTTACAAAGGAGACCCAAGAGGGACCGAGTATGTCTGAAGAAGTATTTTCCCAACGAACAACTACCTGCGGGGCGCTGACCAAGGCTGACAACGGAAAAACCGTCGTCCTCAATGGCTGGGTGCACCGTGACCGAAATCATGGCGCACTGCATTTCATCAACCTCAGAGACCGTTACGGCATCACCCAGGTGGTAGTCGATGACGATGCGTCACCAGCTCTCCAGGCTGTTGCAAGCGAGCTTCGTCTCGAATACTGCATTGCCGTCACCGGTTTCGTCCGCCTTCGGCCCGACTCCATGGTCAATCCCGAGATGAGCACCGGCGAGATTGAAGTAAAGGCACAGAGCATCGAGATTCTCAGCCGCTGCGCCCCTCTTCCTTTCCAGATCGATGACGGCAAGGAGACACGCGAGGACCTCAGGCTCAAGTATCGGTACCTTGACTTGCGCAGCCAAGGCATGCAGCAAAGGCTCAAGCTGAGGCATGATTTCATTTTGGCGTGCAGAAAGTACCTTGCAAGTCGCGATTTCTATGAGATTGAGACTCCGACCTTGATCAAGAGCACCCCCGAAGGTGCCCGCGACTTCCTGGTTCCCAGCAGAATCTATGCAGGCAAGTTCTATGCACTTCCACAGAGTCCCCAGCTCTTCAAGCAGATTCTCATGGTCGGCGGCATGGACAAGTATTTCCAAATCGCCCGCTGTTACCGTGACGAGGACGCCCGCGGTGATCGTCAGCTCGAGTTTACCCAGCTGGACCTTGAGATGAGCTTCGTCAAACGCGACGATGTCCTTTCCTTGATGGAGGACCTGTTCAACAGCGTCTTCAGGGAAGTCATGAACTACGAGCTGCCCGCACGCTTCAGACGGCTTTCCTACAACGATGCCCTGAATACCTACGGCTGCGACAAGCCCGACCTTCGTTTCGACCTTCCCCTCAGTGATGTGAACGACCTGGCCCAAAAGAGCAGCTTTGCCACATTCAAGGACATCGTCGCCAACGGCGGGTATGTCAAGGCACTGTGCGCTCCCAAAACCGAGGGTGTGGACTTTTCCCGCAAGTACATCACCGAGCTTGAGGATGCCGCCAAGATCTACGGAGCCCAAGGGCTTGCCTGGATAAAGGTGGGTGAGAACAAGAATCTTTCGGGTGGAGTGAGCAAGTTCTTCAGCGGTCTTGAAGCTGAGCTTGTCGAAAAACTCGGTGCCAACGAAGGGGATATGATTCTCTTTGTCGCCCACCAGAACTGGAAGAAGTGCTGTGCAAGCCTCAGTGCCGTACGTACCAAGCTCGGCAAGGACCTGAACCTTATCAGAAAGGGTTTCGAGTTCTGCTGGATCATCGACTTCCCCCTCTTCGAGTACAATGAGGCAGGCGGACACTGGGAGGCCGCACACCATATGTTCAGCATGCCCCAGGCCGAGTACCTCGATACCCTCGAGTCCGATCCGGGCAGCGTAAAGGGTGATTTGTACGACCTGGTCCTCAATGGGTATGAGGTAGCCTCCGGCTCGATCCGTATCCACGATGTCGAGCTTCAGAAGCGCATCTTCCGCATCTGCAACTTTGATGACAAGACAGCAGAGGAGCGCTTCGGCTTCCTGCTCAATGCCTTCCGCTACGGGCCTCCCCCGCACGGCGGCATTGCTCCGGGAGTCGACCGTATGGTGATGATCATGAGCGAGCAGACATCCATCCACGAGGTCATCGCATTCCCGAAGAATACGGCTGCAGTCAGCCCGATGGACGATTCACCGTCCGAAGTCGACCAGCAGCAGCTTGACGATTTGCACTTGATCATCAACTATCCCAAGCCTAAAGCTTGATTTGGAGAGCCCTGGAGCAATCCGGGGCTCTTCCTTGACAAAGAGGGCAAACGGCCCTAGTGTGTAAAAGACATCTGCGGGACTGCAAATCCTGCGGATGTCTTTATTCTATGCAGAGAGATGCCCTATGAAAACAAACCTTGCGCTGACTGTATCAAAAATCAATATCTTCAATAATGTGGTGCTTGCAATCAGCAAGATCAGCATCGGTGTCGTCGCTCACTCGGCAGCCCTGCTCAACGACGGTATCAACAACGCCGGAGATGTAGTCAGCTCGGTCATCGCCTCGGTGGGTATTTCTGCGGCCGGAAAAGAGTCCGATGCAGAGCACCAATACGGACATGAACGGTTGGAGAGCGTTGCAGCCATTCTTTTGTCGGGTATCATCATGGTCGTGGGGCTGGGCTTGCTCGTTGATGGAATCTCCTCAATCATAAAAGGCTCCTACCATGAGAAACCGGTCCCCGGCCTGCTTGCCGTCATTGCAGCCATTGTCTCCATCGTAGTAAAGGAGATCATGTTCCTCTATACCCGATGGGCGGCTAAGAAGACAGCCTCTTCGGCCCTGCTTGCCTCAAGCTGGGACTCACAGAGCGATGTGCTGGCCACCACCGGCGGCTTGATCGGCATCCTCTTTTCCCGCATGGGGTACCCGATCGCCGATTCCATTGCAGCCATCATCATCGCCCTCTTCATCTTCCGTGTCGGTGTGCAGGTATTCCGCGACGGGGCCGACCAAATGGTCGACCGTGCCTGCAAGGAGGAGACGGTCCAGCAGATTCGCACCGTCATTCTCGACCAGGAAGGGGTCCGCGGCTTGGACCTGCTGCGAACAAGAACCTTCGGTTCTCGTTGCTATGTCGACGTGGAAATCTCCGCCGATGGTCTGCAAAGCCTGGTGGATGCACACTCCATCGCCGAACGCGTCCATCACGCCATCGAGAAGAACTTCCCCCAGGTAAAGCACTGCATGGTGCATGTAAATCCCAGCAGGCAGAAGAAACTATAGTTTACGATATATCAGAAACTTTAATCGTAAATACATAATTTTTACGATATATCGTATTTTTACCATAAAAACTCTTTACTTTACGATATACCGTAACTATACTGCCATTAAAAGGCAGAACATATGATACTCAATAGAAATCAGTATCTTGACCGAGTCAAGGCCTTCATGCACCAGGATATCATTAAAATACTCACTGGTATCCGGCGTTGCGGCAAATCGAGGCTGCTCTCCCTCATAAGGGAAGAGCTCCTCCAACAAGGAGTGCCGCAGTCACATATTCTTCTGGTGAACTTTGAATCTTTTCAATTGGATTTTGAGAAAACCGTGAAAGCTGTGTATGCAGCCGTCCAAGCATTGACGAAACAAGCAGCAGGAAAGAAGGTATATCTATTATTTGATGAGATTCAGGAAATTGAGCATTGGGAGCGGGTTGTCAATGCCTGTCAAATTGATTTTGACTGCGATATATACCTAACGGGCTCGAATGCTTACTTATTGTCCAGCGAACTTTCCACCTATCTCAGCGGAAGGTATATTGAGATTCAGGTGTATCCCTTCTCTTTCCGGGAAGTATGGGAGTATGGAGTTCTCAACGAGAAGACAGCTACCAAGGAGCAAGCATTTGAAAAATATCTGAATCTTGGTGGACTGCCTTTTATTCATCAAAACTCTCTTTCCCCAGAGAATGCGCGAGTCTATCTTGAAGATGTCTTTGAGTCAGTTTTGGTAAAAGATATCATAGCCCGCAACAAAGTGCGTGATATCGATACATTAAGGAGAATTCTTATCTATTGCGTGGCGAACAGCGGCAGGATGTTCTCTGCCTCGAGTATCGTTAAGTACCTGAAACATGAACATCTGTCCATCTCTTTGGATACGTTGTATCGGTACATCGAATATTTCAAGGCTTCATGCCTTGTCCTTCCCGTCAGCCGATTCGATATCAAAGGGAAAGAAGTCCTGCGATTTCAACAAAAACTCTACCTCAGCGACCATGGGTTCAGACTCGTTGCATTCTCCAGCAATGTACGTGATATTGAACTCATTCTTGAGAATCTGGTTCTTCTTCATTTGCTTCAATACGGCTATACGGTTTTTACAGGTCACTTGGACGGGGTAGAAATCGATTTTGTTGCACATAAAGGAGAACAATTACTTTATATCCAAGTCTGCTACCTTCTAGCCAGCGAAGAAACAAGAGAACGTGAGTTCGGAAATCTTGAGAGAATTCGGGATAACTTCCCAAAATACGTAGTCTCCATGGATCCGATCAGGCAAGGCCGCAACGGCATCGAGCACTCCCATATCATCGATTTCCTCCTATCAGAACCCCTCTAAAAACTTCCCTCACGTTTTGCCGGTGTGCTATGCTTTCAGACATACAGTCGCATACCAAAAGGAATACGATCTTATCATGATGGAAACCATGCTGCGTACCCAGATTCTTCTCCTTTGTCTTATGTTGCTCGGCTTCTGCTATGCCGCCACAACGTGGAAGCCCTTGTTCGGCGGCTTGGGTTCTTCGCTCTCGCTTCGGCTCTACCATCTCTTCATTCTCTTTACCACCATCATGCTGGTCACCGATCTTCTAGGTTGGGTTTTGGATGGGAGACAGGATAAAGGTGTACATCAGATTCTGCTGGCGGCCCACACAATCTACTATGCCATACACGCCCTGCCGACCATCTGTTATATTCTCTATGCCGATCAGCTGCTCTACCAAAATCCAGAGAGGTTGAAACGTTGGGCAGTACCTCTGATAATCCTGGCAGGCTTGCTTGCACTTGCTTCATTGGCCTCCCCAATCACTGGATGGTTCTTTCACGTCGATGCGCAGAATGTATACACTCGAGGAACATGGTTCATCGGCTATGCTGTTGTCCAATTGCTGCTGCTGGGAGCATCACTCATCCCTCTTATCGGAGCCGCAAAGAAAAGTACGGCAAGGACGTATTGGACGCTGGTCTTCTTTCCGGTCATTGCATTTGCAGGGGGCCTGCTTCAATCGTTGTTCTATGGCTTGGTGTTGATCTGGCCGGTGACCACGGTATTTCTTGTGGCTGCAGCGCTGAACATCCAGAAAAACCAAATCGGCATCGACCACCTTACCGGCATCTCCAACCGTTTGTTGTTCGATGAAATGCTCAATCATCATCTGCATCTTCAACAAGGATTCGGCTGCATCCTGATGGACCTGGACGGGTTCAAGCAGATCAACGACACGTTGGGGCACGATGCGGGCGATCAGGCGCTCCAGGAGATGGCCAGGATTCTCAGGCGGGTGGCCGGACCCAAGGACATCGTAGCCCGCTACGGCGGCGATGAGTTTGTAATACTGATGCATGAGGCTTCAGAGTATCACCTGCAGGACTTGGTTTCGAGAATCGAACTTGAAGTGGCGATGAGCAACCAGTCCTCCAAAAGGCCGTATCTGCTATCGGTGAGCATGGGATACGCCATCTTCGACTCCTCACTGTTTTCCGATGACAAGAATTTCATGGCCGGCCTCGACGGGGCCATGTATGAACAGAAGCGGAGCAAGCTTGGCAACAGGAAGTGAGAGGACCGTCATGCTCGCTGGAAATATCGTCCTGTATGGGCTATGATGGAGAAAACGATGACAAGGAGTAATCCATGGGTGATAAAAAACATATACGTGCAGACTTTGTTCCGGGCCACTACCAGTTTACAACCGACAAAGGCTCCAGTTTCACCATAGGGCCTGAGAGCGCTCCCTATGACTACCTGCTGGGCGCACTATCGGGCTGTCTGTTTTCAACCTTTGAGGAGCTTGCGGTAAAGATGCGCGTAAGCTGGGAGCATGTCAGTTTTGAGGTGCATGCAGAGAAGCGCGAGGACGTACCGACCACGCTTCGGGAGCTTTCCATAACCGTAGAGGCTACCGGTGTGGACAACCAGCAAAAGTTCAGCAAAGCCTTTGAGACTGCTACGCGCTACTGCTCCATCTACCAGACCATCAGCGGTGTCAGTGAAATGCACTGGTCTGTGGATTTCAGGTAATTGCAATGGCAGGCAACGGACGCTTCACCACCATTCTCCTGTTCGAGGCTTTTGAGAAGGCCCTCATGCAGTTCATGCATGAGGACGCGCAGGTTCTTACCTGGCCACGGGCCAAGGCGAGCCTTGCACACTGCCTGGCCGGCCAACTGCAACGGAGTCTGAGAAGCGTCCTCGGCTTGAGCGAGGACAGCGCCAGTCCCGCTTTCTTCTCGCTTCCGCAGGATATCAAGGTCGATATTCTGGTCGAAGGGTGTGACATCCTGGTACACGACCGAAAAGGCAAGCACCTGTTGGGCATCGTCCTTGGCTACGACTATCTGTCCAAGGCACAGCAGGAGCACCTGCATCAACTCAAGGAGCAAGGCTTCAGGCTCGTCCTGGGGGTCTCGTTCTTGATGCAGAAGGAGTACGTCCTTCTCTACAGTCCGAAACAAGAAAGTCTTGAGTACTATCACTTCAACAAACAAGATGGTACGACACACCACCTCATGCAGCGCGACGTAGAAGGCGAAGCCGATGATCGTCAGCTCTCCTTGGGAATCAAGGTACGAAAGAAGCGGAAGCCTATACAGGATCAATGACGCGGTGACGGCCGGTCATCTTGTCCACACCCCGCTTGTGGGCATCCTCACATCCATTCCAAGGTTTATCCATATTCTCCGACTTGTACTTCTGGGTCATCCAATGAACATCATTTGCTATTCTGTCCAGGTTGAGCACCTCGGTCTGGGTCAGGTCATGTACAAACTGGGCGAGCAACGAACCCGATAGAACGGCCGGAGCCGTTTCCAACAGAAGCTGGAAGTGATGCAGGCAAAACCCTTTGCCTTCCTGCAGGGCAGAACGGAAAGCTGAGTCCTCCCCCCATAGATAGCAGGTAGTGAATAGATAGCGATCCAGGCGCTGCTGCATCGCACTACAGACCAAGCATCCTTTCTCGCGCTTTTGCATATCTTCCTTCAAGGATTGTATGGCCTTCTTGGCCTGCCTGGGATTCTTGGTCCCCAGCAGGCTGTTTATCGATTTCTCAAACTTGGTCCGTGTCATGCCAAGGTATGTATCGGTCATCAGAGCGATGCCCTGGGGTTTGTTGGCGGCTGTCAACAGCTGCCAATGCTTGGTACAGAACCCGCTCTCATTGACCTTGACCCGAGTCCCGGGGTTCATGACCGAATTTCCCAGATAGAAGGAAAGAGCATCCTTCTGGGCCTCGGCCATCAAATCACACACGTAGCACTCACTCTTGCTTGCAACACCATCCCATACAGGAATGGTTTCCAGTTCAAGCTTCATACAGCTACCAAGGCTTCAACCTTCTCGACGATTGAAGCAGCGGTAAAACCGAAGGTTTGTGCAAGGTAGGCAAGTTTCCCGACTTCCCCGAAACGTTCGCCGACATTGACGAAATCCATTCGGGTCGGCTGTACCCGGGCGAGGTGTGCGGCAACGGCCTCTCCGATCCCGCCTGCATACCGGCCGTTTTCACAGACCAGGATCCGGCCGGTTTTTGCTGCCACCTGCTCGATCAAGGGATAATCGAGGGGACGGATGGTATGCAGGTCGACCAAGGTGGCTTTCACTCCCTTCTGGAGCAACAGCTTCACCGCCTCCTGGGCGGCATTGACCATTACTTCTCCGGTAGCGAAAATACCGACATCCGATCCTTCGGCCAGGACTATGCCCTTGCCCAATTCAATGGGAGTTCCCACCGGGTAGCGGTGGGTGGCACCCTTTCTGGGAACCCGGGTATAGGAAGCCTTGTTCAGCTCATAGGCCTGACGGATCAACTCATACAGGCTCTGGGCGTCGCTCGGTTCGATGATGGTGACACCGGGAACCTGTCGCATGAGGGCGATGTCCTCGAACGGCATGTGCGTCCCGCCGTTGAGCTGTGCGGTAATGCCCGGGTCGCTTCCGATGAGATGCACTGTTTGGCCTGTGTATCCGACAGAGAGAAAAACCTGGTCGTAGGCGCGACGGGTGGCAAAGCAGCCAAAGCTGTGGGCGAACGGAACCAGACCCATTGAGGCCAGGCCCGCAGCCACACCCACCATATTCGCCTCGGCGATACCACAGTTGTAGAACCGATCGGGATAGCGCGAACAGAAGGATCCCGAGCCGAGACAGCTGGCCAGATCGGCATCCAGCATCACTACTTCCTTGTGCTCGGAAGCAAGATCATTGATGGCAGCCATCGCTGCATCGCGCATATTTTCACAGGTACTTAAATCTCTCATAGCGTTGCCCCCTCGCGAGCATACAAATCGGCGATGGCCTTCTGGGCCGCCTTCTGGTCGAAAGCCATGCTGTGGTTGGCTGCCACACCCTCTCCGGGAATAAATCCGTAGGACTTGATGGTGTCCAGGATGATCATGCTGGGTCGGTCCACAACCGCTTGGGCACGCTTTACGGCGCGGTCGATCTGATCGAAGTCATGGCCGTTGATCCGCTGCACATGCCAGTTGAATCCAAGCCAGCGGGTCTCGATGTATTCCATGTCGGAAATGTCTGAGACATATCCGTCCAGCTGCTGCTTGTTGTAGTCGGTGAAGGCGATCAAATTGCCCAGCTTCCACTGGCTGGCTGTATGGGCTGCCTCCCAGATCTGGCCTTCCTGACTCTCCCCGTCACCGATGATGGCATACGTACGGGCATCCAGGCCTTTGATCTTCTGACCCAAAGCGATGCCTACAGCAGCGCTGAAACCCTGACCGAGCGAGCCGGCGGTGAAATCCACTCCGACTGTCTTGTTCATGTCACAATGGCTGGGAAGATTGGTGCCCCCACTGTTGAGCGTTTTCAGAAGCTCGGCGTTAAAATACCCTTTACTGGCCAAGGTTGCATACACTGCCGGCCCTGCATGACCTTTCGAGCAGACAAAGCGATCGCGGTCTTCCTTCCTGGGATTGCTTGGGTCGATCCTCATTGCTTCATAATAGAGATAGGTGAGCACTTCCACGATGGACATACTTCCGCCGATGTGTCCCGAGCCAAAATTTCCGATTTCCTCAATGGTGAGCCTGCGGATTTCCAACGCCTGCTGCTTGAGCCGTTTCATGTCTAGCATCTCGTTCCCCTATTTTTGGTATTTCATGTGCATAAGCTGCTGCAACCGGTTCTCTCCCAAGGGGGAGACATCGTATCCTGCAGATGCCATCTGTGTTGTGATCACCGTCATTTGTGCTGCCCGCTCAAGAAGCTCAATCTTATCGAAGGCCTCAAGCATCGAATGCCCGAGGGTTACCGCCCCATGGTTTTCCAGCAACAACACGTCGTGGTCGAACGCCTTCACCGCCGCAATCTCCGCAAGGTTGACCGTCCCCATCAGGCGGTAGTCGACCAGAACAGGGTCTTCAAGAATATAGTAGGATTCGGCGATCAAATGGGTGTTTATCGCACACTTTCCATCCTTCTGTATGGCGGTGAATGCCGACACATACGTAGGATGGGCATGCACGATCGCTGTACAGTCGGGGCGGGAGATGAGAATGAGGCGATGCATCTCGGTCTCTATGCTCAGGCGCAGCTGAGGCGTCAGGTTCTTGCCGTCAATGGTGACTACTGCGATGTCCTCGAAGGTGAGCAAGCCTTTATCCAAAGCGGAAGGAGTGATGCAGAACAGATCCTCATTTATTCTCAGGCTGATGTTTCCGCCACTGGCCGTGGTAAGTTGCCGGTCGTACAGGCGCGTCATGAAAGAAGCGACTTGTCGCCGCTGTTGTTCGTATTGTTTGATATCCATAGGGCGAGTATAGCATGTCTCCGGTATCGTGGGAAAGGAAAACCATCCTCACCCAAGGCTTGAGATGCACAAGGGGTTTTGCTACAATGGCCACTGTTCGAATACCAAGGAGACGTATCAAGATGAGGATGTCCAAACTCTTTTCAAAAACCCTTCGCGAGGCCCCGAACGGTGCTGACAGCAAGGGCTACGAGTATTTGCTTCGTGCAGGTTTTATCCGCCAATTGGGAGCCGGTATTTTCAGTTTGCTTCCCTTCGGCTTCAATGCAACCAAGAAGATTGAGCAGGTCATCCGCGAGGAAATGAATGCAATCGGAGGCCAGGAAATCCTGATGCCCTTGGTCAACCCTGCCGACATCTGGAAAGAGACCGGTCGGTACTACAGCATCGACAAGGAGATGAGCCGCTTCAGCGACCGTGTCGGTCGTGACATGGTGCTTGCCATGACCCACGAGGAAGCTGTCACCGACCTGGCCCGCGGTGAGATCGACAGCTATAAGCGCCTGCCGCTTCTGGTCTACCAGATCCAGACCAAGTGGCGCGACGATCCCCGTCCCCGTGCCGGCCTGATCCGCGTGCGTGAATTCACCATGAAAGACAGCTACTCCTTCGATGTCGACCAAGCGGGTCTGGATGCCCAGTATGCCGCCCATTACAAAGCCTACTTCAGGATTTTCAGTCGGTGTGGTCTTCCTGTCATTGTTGTCGGAGCCGACAGCGGCATGATGGGAGGCAAGATCTCCCACGAGTACATGTACCTCTCCGCCATCGGTGAGGACACGATCATCACCTGCCCGACGTGCGGATACACCGCCAACCGCCAGGTGGCGACCTTCAAGAAAACCTACTATACCGAGCCGATGAAGCAGACCGAGAAGGTTCTCACCCCCGATTGCAAGACCATCGATGAGCTTGCTGCGTTCCTGAAGATTGAGAAGCGGCAGACCGCCAAGGCTGTGTTCATGGTCGGAACCTTCATCAACGATACCAATGGCGAGGAAGAGGACAAGCTGATCGTCGGCATCATCCGTGGCGATCTGGAGGTTGAGGAAAACAAGCTCCAGAATGCCGCCCGTGCAAACGCCCTCAGGCCCGCCCATGCAGAGGAGATCCTTGCAAAGAAGATGGTCCCCGGCTACGGCTCGGCCATCGGATGCAGCAAGGATGTCCTGGTCATCGTCGATGACTCGGTGGCAAAGAGCAACAACCTTGTCGCAGGGGCGAACGAGGAAGGGTATCACCTACTGAATACCAACTTTGAACGCGACTATACAGGCCAGACCGCCGACATTGCAAGTGCTGCAGCCGGCTATGCCTGCCCCGAGTGCGAAGGGAGTCTTTCTGCTTCCAAAGGCGTTGAGGTTGGAAATATCTTCCAGCTCAACACCCGCTACAGCGAGAGCATGAACTGCAGTTATCAGGATGAGGGAGGAGTCCGCAAGCCTGTCATCATGGGTAGCTACGGCATCGGGGTGGGACGCCTTCTCGCCTGTCTTGCCGAGAACTATAGTGATGAACAAGGGCTTTCCTTGCCCATCTCCGTTGCACCGATGCAGGTACATCTTGTCAGCCTGGTAAAAGACGCCGAGATCGGCGAGCAACTGTACAAGCAGCTCAGTGCTGCCGGTGTTGAAGTGCTTTATGACGACCGCAAGGAGTCCGCCGGTGTCAAGTTCGCCGATGCCGACCTCATCGGGCTTCCGATCCGCATCACTTTGGGCAACCGCTCCCTGAAGGAGGGCAAGGTCGAGGTGAAACTGAGAAGAAACCTAGAAGAGACCTTCAGCTTCGAGCTGGCCACGGTTGTGGAAGAGACCAAGGCCCTCATTGCAAAACTCAAGGCCGAGCTTGAGGATCAGGTTATCGAGAAAGAGTGGAAGCAGGCATAAGCCGATGTGCTTCCTTCCAAAAAACCTTCGTCTTCGGGCGAAGGTTTTTATTTGTCCGCACCCGCTCTCTTGGCATCGGGAATAGACGGCCTTACACTGCAAAAGGAGGCTGATGATGAAACACATCTCTGCACTTCTCATTCTTTTGCTGGTTCTCATGTTTCCCTGCTTTTCTTCGGATGAGGACCTTTACCGTGCGGCGTCAGTGGGCAACCCTTCCGATGTCGTGCTCGCAGCTGTCAGTACAGGCTCCCTGTTTGTCGAAGAGGAGGACGGCTGGAACGCCCTCTTCTATGCGGCGACCAACAATGCCGATGTCACAGTCCTGCAACTGTTGCTCGACAATGGGTTTGCCGTCAACCAAACCGACAATCAGGGAATGACTCCTTTGATGTACTGTTGTGAGTATAATAAAGCTCCTTCAGTGACTGCCTTTCTGTTGGAAAAGGGGGCCGACGTACAGACACGCTCTCCCAAAGGAGAGTCCGCCCTGCATCGGGCCTGCCTCGGCAAGGCGGGCAAAGAAGTGATCGACCTACTATTGAAGGCCGGCGCTTCTGCCGGACAGACCAATATCTACGGACAGACTGCTCTCCACTTTGCAGCTTACAGCGGAAGCGGTGGAGACATCCTCACCACCCTCATCCTTGCAGGAGCAGCGGTGAATCAGAAAGATTATATCGGAAAGACGGCGTTATTGTACCTGATGGAAAGACAACCGGATAAGGATGCGATAGAAGCAATGCTCATATTCGGTGCAAATCCGGATCTTGCTGACAACGAAGGCAACACCGCATTGATGATGGCGGCGGGAAGAGCAAACGATGGAGATATTATCAAGCTGCTGGTACGCCATGGGGCCAAAGTCGAGTCGCGCAACCTCTCTGGTGTCACCGCCTTGATGTATGCAGCTGCGTACAATCAGAATCTTGATGTGCTGGATGAGCTGATCAATGCAGGGGCTGAAATCGACACAACCTCCATAACAGGGATGAGTGCATTGGCATATGCGGCCTGGCACAACAGCAACAGGTCCATCACCTCCCGCCTGCTCGCCCATGGTGCCTCGATACACAGCACCGATGAGAAGGGGCAGACACCTTTGATGTATGCAGCTGCAGCAAATCCCAATGTCGAGGTGGTCAAGCTGCTTCTTCAGGCAGGCTCGGATTCCGACAGGAAAAATCTGGAAGGCTATAGCGCCCGAGAGTTTGTACAGATGAATCCCAACAAAGAGAGTATTGCTCCTCTGTTCAAATAAACTCTTACCGCTCAGACTGTTCAATGGGGTCAATGCAGAAGCGTAGTACATTTGCTCAAGCAACGTGAGCCACAGTCAGCCTCTCATACAAAACAGGCTTTCTTCCATACCCTGGGAGAAAGCCTGACTGCTTGGATAGAGAAGATTTAGTTCGCTCCCATCTTCTTCAGCTGGTTAACAATATAGGTTCTCTTGGCAGCCTTGGCATACTCGAGTACCGAGTGGCCCTGATAATCCCTCGCATTGATGTCTGCGCCTGCTTTCAGCAGGGCTGAAATGACGCGGGTCTCGGGGTTGCTGTTCACCGCCATGATCAAGGCGGTCTCTCCGAGGTAGTTTCGGGCGTTGAGGTCGGCCCCTGCCTTCAAAAGCTCCTCGATGATCTTCGGGCTTTCGCTCTTGTTTGCTGCAAGGTGCAGGGAGTTGGAGCGGTACTTCGGCTCGGCTTCCTGAATGTCAGCCCCTGCTTCCAGCAAGGCTTTCAATACATTGACCGAGGGGTTGTACTGGGCTGCAAGCATAATGGGAGTAAGGCCCCACTCGTTCTGGGTGTGAATGTCAGCACCCTGGTCCAGAAGGCTCTTGATTTCCTTCACCTTGGTAGCGGTTACAGCAGCTGCGAGCAACTTTTTGTTCAGGGTTTCTTCACGTTTCGCCATATCACTATATCTCCTTACTCATTATTTGATTTACACTTATCTATACACAGTATTTCAAGTTTTCCTGATATTGTATAGCCTCGCAGGTGATAATTTTCTGAGTTTGGCTTTCCCCTCCCCCAATTGACTGCTTTAGGATTTGCCAGTTCATACAAATATGCTGTATGATGCTTGTATGGTAACGAAGGAAATCATCCAGCAGGTTCCGAAAGTGGAACTGCATGACCATCTTGACGGTGGATTGAGGATCCAGACCATTCTGGAGCTTGCCAAGGAGCAGCACGTTGAGCTTCCCAGCAATGATCCGCAGAAGTTGCATGACTGGTTTGTCCGCGGTTGCAAGCAAAAAAGTTTGACTCTGTATCTGGAACCCTTCGGTGTAACCACCCAGGTAATGCAGACCCAGCAGGCCCTCGAGAGGGTTGCCTTCGAAGCGGTTGAAGATCTGGCGCGCGAACATGTCTGCTATGCAGAAATTCGTTTTGCTCCCATTCTCCATGTCAACAAGGGCTTGAGTCTCGAACAGGTGGTACAGGCTGTGCTTGATGGACTGCAGCGGGGAACAAGGCAGACAGGCATGCCCACCGGCTTGATTTTGTGTGCAATGCGCAACCAGAGCCCGAGCATCAGCCACACCATTGCAGAACTTGCAGTTGCCTTTGCCGACCGGGGTGTTGTCGGATTCGACCTGGCAGGTGATGAGATCGGCTACCCTCCCAAGAAACATCTGGAGGCTTTCCAGTTCATCCGCAACAAGAACTTCAACATTACCATTCATGCAGGGGAAGCCTTCGGCGTGGAGTCGATCTGGCAGGCGGTACAGCTGTGCGGCGCCCACCGCATCGGACACGGTGTGCGTCTGGTCGAAGACATGGGGCTTGAAGGGTCAAGAATCGATGAGATGGGTTCGCTTGCGAATTTCATCCTCGACCGCCGCATCCCGATGGAGATGTGCCTGACCAGCAACGTAGGAACAGGAGCCGCCAAGGACTATGCAAGCCATCCCTTCCCTATCTTGTTCCGCAACAAGTTCCGTGTATTTTTGTGCAGCGACAACCGCCTGATGAGTGATACCAATCTCACCCGTGAGATGGAACTCGCCGTACAATATTATAACCTGAACATTCGTGACCTGGAGAAAATCACCATCAATGCGATGAAGTCAGCTTTCATCCATCACGACCAGAAGCTTTCCATCATCTACGATGTGATCAAGAAAGGATATTTGGCCATCAGGGAGCAGTACGGTATCACCGATTATTAAAGGGTTCGCTTGAACACGTCGATGGGGTTGATACGCATCCTGATCCTGCAATACAGATACCCGAAAACCAATCCGCTCAGATGCGTCAGGTGAGCTACGTTGCCGCCTCTGCCGAACACATGGCTGGACAGTTCGATGATGGCATAGAGAATGACCAAGATCGGGGCCCGAACGGGAATGAAGCCAAACACAAAGATTACCGAATAAGGGTAGAAGACGGCGAACATCAGCATCACCCCGTAGATGGCTCCTGAAGCTCCTACCAGAATTACGTTGGTTCCGGCCAGGTAATAGCTGACAAAACTGGCAATACCGCCGAACAATCCGGTCAACAGGTAGAAAAGCAGAAATTCCTTGCTGCCGATTCTTTTCTCGACCATCGAACCAAAAATGAAAAGGCTGAGCATGTTGAACAGCAGATGATTAAAACTTCCATGCACAAACATGTAGGTAAACAGCTGCCACAGATAGCCGTTGAGCACGAAGGAAGGAATCATTGCCAGGTAGTAGGCACTACGAGGATACAGAAAAGCGGTAAGCAGATAGATCAAGGCATTGATCACCACCAGCTTCAAGGTATAATTCTTATATGTACCATCCCGGAATCTCCGGTTGATGAGAGATGCTTTCTTCATAGGCTATACAGTATAAATTGCAGGTCAAATCGTCAATTGTGCAATTTTTGCACAATAATCAGAGGGTGTGCAAGCAATGCACAGTGCTTTGGGAGGAAAATCCTATCCAGACACCGTCATTTGAAGGATTTCAAGTTGGCATGCTAATTGCATTGTTATAAGTAGAACAGAGCAACATTTTTTTCATACTCCTCCTTTTTCATACCGACAGGGTGCCAAGAGATTTACCCCAATCAGCTTTTGGCATCCTTCTTTTTTTGTACTTATTCTGCGCATTTTTGTATTGCTGTAACTTTTTTTCACACTGGGTCTTTCAGTTCTACCTTCAACTCCATTACATTAAGCTATATAGCAAGTCCATATGTACAACTTATTAAGTTGGCACGCAAGTTGCAGTATAATTAGCAGAACAGAGCAACAGTTTTTTTCAAACCTCCTTAAAGTGTGATTTCTTTGGTGCCAGCGGTTCTCTCTCCCCACCCCACAAATTCCGCTGGCACCATCTTTTTGCCCTCCGGTGTGCAATCGAGAAACCATGTGAAGAAATTGCACAGGTGTCACCCATCTACATAACTCAAATACATGTCTTAAAGTATTTATACATAGCTAATAGTTGTCTATTTAATACTTGGCATGCATGTTGCATCATGATTGACAGAACAGAGCAACCGTTTTTTCAACCTCCTTTTCGTGTTTTACCTTGGGTGCCAGTGAGAAAAACCTTCCCACCCCACATATTCTCACTGGCACCTTTCTTGTACCCTTTTGCCTGCTTTGGTATAGTCTAGATATGGCAACCAGCAGAAGAGACCGTGCAGACTCCTATACAAAACGTGCACACAAGGAAGGCTACCCTGCACGCTCCGTCTACAAACTTGAAGAGCTGCAGCAGAGTTTCAAGCTCATCAAGAGCGGCGATACCGTATTGGATGTGGGTGCAGCTCCAGGGTCGTGGACGCTCTATACCCATAATGAATTGATCAAGGGCAAGGGAACAATTATTGCAGTCGACCTCAATCCCCTGAACCTCAATCCGGTACCTGTAACCGTCACATCCTATGTCGGGGATGCATTCGGAAAAGAGATGAGGGAAAAACTCATCTCCCACGGCCCCTACGATGTCATCATCAGTGACGCCGCCCCCATGACGATGGGAAACCGGGCAGTCGATACTGCACGCAGTGAGAATCTTGCCGAGCAGGTTGTCTACCTTGCCCAGGACCATCTGAAGGTACATGGAAATCTAGTGGTCAAAATCTTTCAGGGGGGAGGACAGGTTGAACTGCTCAAACTCATGCGCACGCTCTTTGCAAAAGTTAAACCTTTCAAGCCGAAAGCCTGCAGGGATGACTCCTTCGAGATTTATCTGGTAGGCTTGGATCGGTTGGAGAAGTGATTCAGGATTTTTTTGCCTTGGCAAGGTTCCTTGCTGCACCTTGGTGGTCAACCAATTCCAGAACTCTGATGAAGTATTGAATGGCCTGCTCTTTCCGATGATAATGCTCAAGCTCAAGAACTCCAAGATTGTTCAAAGCCTCTATCTGTGTCGGGTCTATTTCCACAATTGAGCAATACTGTTCATATGCGATGTCAAGATTCTTTGTCATCGCATCATGTGCTGTTTGCATACGTGAAAGAACATCAAGGACACGGTCATAGAGTTCAGCATTTGCAAGAATATCCATCCGCAAAACAATGAATTTCTTTTCTTTGCTGGAAATTACTTCCTTCTGGGCTTTTGCATACCAATCGATTGCATCCTGTCTTTTGCCGCTCAAATAGGCAATATCGGCAAGTAAGCGACAAAGCCTGAGACTTTCTCCATATGTCTGTATTGCTCCTAGAAGCTGTGTATACGCGTCTTCCATCTTGCCGGCACCAAACGTTATCAATGCCAGGTTGTACACCAATCCAACGGAGGGACCGCTGTGCTTGATGAGTTTTCGTGTGAAGCGTTCTGCTTCAGGCCAAGAATTCTGCACCATGGCGTTTAGCATTCTTCGTTGATAGTACCATTTCAATACATCCATACTTTCCCCACATGTTGATGCCGATGATTTTTTCCTCGGCATCAACTATTCACTGAGATTTTACAGTACGAATACACCAATAATCATCAGAACAGCCAACGTCGTGATGCCTTGTAACAAGGTAACACCAGTCTGCGTCTTGTAGGCGGTGGTAGTATCCATATCGGAGAACTGAGAAACCACCCAGAAATAACTGTCGTTTGCGTGTGAAACAGTCATGGAACCGGCTCCGATGGCCAGCAAGGCAAGGACCTTAGCAATCTCGCTAGTCCAGCCAAGTTGACCCATCAACGGTGCAATCATTGCACTAGTGACAATCATGGCAACAGTTGAAGCACCCATTGCGGTTTTAAGCAATGCTGCAATTAAGAAGGGAATCAGCAATCCTGCATTCATCTGCATTAAAGAGTTACTAAGTATATCGGCAATCGGCAGGGTCTTCAATACTGCACCGAGGGCACCACCAGCACCGGTAATAGCCAAAATACTCGCAGAACTCTCAATACCTTCACTGAGCCAGGTGAATGCGGCGCCTTTCTTTTCTGATTTGGGAATCAGGGTAACTGCAAGGCCTACGCCAAGAATCAAGGCGGTCACTGGATTACCTATGAAATCAAAGAAGGACTTTGCAACACCTGTTCCAAACGGAGCTGCAGGAAAGTCTGCTACTGACTTTAAAGCTATCAATACGATAGGAAGCAGAATTGGCGCAAAAGAACGAATTGCTCCAGGAAGCTTTCCATATTTTTCAACCAATTCTTCAAGAGAAACCTCGGGATTGGCTGGAATGTCGAACTTGCTGGAAATCTTCATTGCATAGAGATATCCAACCAACATGGGTGCAAGGGAAACCAATAAGCCAACAAGAATCACCAGACCCAAGTCAGCATTGAGCGTACCTGCCATGATGATCGGTCCCGGAGTAGGAGGCACCAGGCAGTGCGTCGAGTAAAGACCGCTGCTGAGACATGTCGCCATCACCGCAAGCGAGATGCCGGATTTTGCAGCCAGTGCTCTATTGATTGGAGAAAGAATGACGAAACCGGAATCGCAGAATACTGGGATACTGACAATATAACCTGTGATACTCATCGTAAGGGGAGCGCGTTTCTTTCCTACTATATTCAAGATGGTATTGGCCATTGTCAAAGCAGCACCGGTTTTCTCGAGAATCGTCCCGATGATGGTTCCTGCAATGATGACAATTCCGATGCTTCCCAAGATGGAGCCGAAACCGGAGGTCAATGTGTTGATTAGTGCATCAACCGGCATTCCTCCCAGAATCCCTACAAAATACCCTGCTAGCAACAACACGATGAATGGATGCCACTTGAACTTGGATATCAAGAGTATCATTCCTACGATTGCGACAATGATGATTAGAAACAAATACCATCCTGCCATTTTTTCTTCCTCCTGTACTGATACTAAAAACCTTATTCTTCAAGAATAAGGGAAGATCCCAATGTATTATGAAAATGCATCTCGGAATTCTCTGTTGCCAAAACAATGGCATCGTTGCCGCTGCAATGGGATATTCCTAGAATTGAGATTCCCTGCCTTTTAAATTCATCAATTGTGGTTTTTGTACGACTCATATCTGATTCAACCAGATGGGTCCCTCCCAGCAGTGCATAGATAGGCGAAGAAAACTGCTGGCGTACCGTATCAAGCATATTGAGGATTCCTGGATGGGAGCATCCGACCAAAACAATCAATCCTTTGCTGCTTTCTACAACCAGAAGTACTTCATCCGAAAAATGATCCGGCATCCAACCGTTCGATGTCCTCACAACAAATCGGGGATGGATGGTCTCTTCAGGATGGAGATTGAAAAAGTTCGTGACCATCCAAATCCCTGGAAATATTTCTTTCTTTTCTTTGATTATTTCATGCTTGATACCGTGTTGTCTCAGATACAACGTATTAAAGTCATTGCCCAGATATTGGTAGGAAGCATTGAACCGAGCATATTTCGGGTTGAAAAACCCATCACCGGTATACAGGGTGTAGGGATGATTCGGGTACGTCTCTACCAATGGCCGAAACCCACCACTGTGATCATAGTGGCCGTGACTGAGTACTATATGCTCAACAGCATCCAAAGGCTTGTTCAGTTTTTGTGCGTTTTGCAAGAACGCTGAGCTTCTACCGGTGTCAAACAATACCGATATAGAATTCATCTCCACTAAGAAAGAGAGCCCGTGTTCAGCAATCATGCCGGTGTGCTCTCCTTCGGTATTCTCTTCAAGTGTGGTTATTTCAAGTGCCATCATAGATCCTTAATGAACATCTAACTCATCAGAGGTCTGACAAGTTGAGCTAACAATAAACCCTCCTCAGTCACCTTGTCAACGAAAATTTTTACAGAGTCCCATAATGCAATTGAATATCAGATAGAGCGTTTCGCAAGTGATCTTCCATTGCTTTGCTAGCTTCCTGTGAATCATGGTTCTTGATAGCTTGAAGCATCCTGCCATGTTCGATGATGGATGATTGTAATCTTCCTGGAGCATGCAGGCTCGCATACCACCCCTCATTGAGCGTTTGGTCCATGGTGCGCATCAGCACTGTAAGTGTTCGGTTCTTTGTTGCTTTTGCTATAGCCAAATGAAATGCGCTGTCACTTGCTATCGCCTTGGAAACATCACCATCTCCGACATGGGCGACGAAGGCGTCGTAATGAGACTGCAGAGCTTCCAAATCTTTTTCTTCGGCACGTTCACATGCCACCCAGGCTGCGTGTGGCTCGATCAACAAGCGAACCTCGAAATGTTCCCGCAAGGAATCTGCATTCTCTACCACCCACTCCTTGACCGGATGCCTCTTTGAAGTCATGTCGTTGATGAAAACACCCTTGCCCTGATAAACTTTCACTACGCCTGATACTTCCAACATACGCAAAGCCTCACGAATTGAAGACCTGCTTACTTCGAGTTTTGCTGAGAGTTGCTTTTCACTATAAAGCTTATCCCCCGGCTTGAGTTGTTCAGTCCGAATAATTTCGTTGATGGCATCGGTAACCATGATTGATAGACGTTCTTTCTTGAGCGATTGCATGTGCGTATCGTAACGCTTAGTGTGCAATGGTGCAAGTAATCTTACTCTGGCAATCTATGTGTGTTTCTTCTATACTGGTTTTATGGAACCCATACACACAGTCGTAGTCATCGACGGCCAGGGTGGAAGCCTCGGAAAAAGTTTGGTTGAAGCAATAAAAAAACGATTCGAACAGGTATACGTACTGGCCATCGGGACCAACAGTCTTGCTGCAAGCGCCATGCTGCGCAGCGGTGCAGATGGAATTGCCACCGGGGAGAACCCGGTCGTGGTTGCTTCCCGGAACGCCGATCTGATCATCGGACCGTTGGGAATCATAACAGCCGACGCCCTGCACGGGGAGATTACACCGACAATGGCTGTTGCCGTTGCCCAGAGCAAGGCCCATAAGATCCTGCTTCCGATCAGCAAGTGCAATGTGAGCATCGTAGGAAGGCAGGACCTGAGCCTGACAGAGATGATCGAGCTCGCCCTTTCCGAGATTGCAGCCTTTCTTGACAACCAGCCATCTGGCTAGTACAATACGCCCAACCAAGCCCTATGAAGGGGCTGATCCTAAACCGTTTACCTGTTTACGAAAAGAGCCATGAAGGCAGAGAAGGATGACAGTCCTTTGCTTTCATGGCTTTTTTTATGGAGTTGTCCGTGGAACTGTATAAAAAGCCCCTTCCAGAGGGAACCACCTTATGTGTCTACAACCGTGACCGGCTCATCTTCTCAGACAGCGGCCGCTGGCTCACCCCGCTCTTCGCCCTTGAGCGATTCCTGGCTACATACAGCGGCGAACGCGATTGCCTCTGCGCCCACGACACCGCAGCAGGGAAAGCGGCTGCGGTATTGATGAGCCGCATGGGAATCAAGCGATGTCACATAAATTTGGTAAGCGACCTTGCTGTTGCATTCTATGAAGAGCACGGCATTGTGGTAAGTTGGGAGAAACGCATCGAACGTCTGGCCTGTAAAACTGAGGAGTTGCTTGCCGATATGACCAGCGAGGAGGAGATGTACCGCCTGCTCAGAAGACGCGCCAAGCTGGTACGAGGGGTAAGCATTGAAGCCAAAAAGGTCTCGTTTGCCTACGCAGACCAAAAACCGATACTTGAAAACCTGTCATTTTCTGTCGAAGAAGGGGGAAGGCTCATCATCCAAGGCGACAACGGCATGGGTAAAACCACCCTGCTCAATGTACTGATGGGAAAGCTCAAGCCTACCGGGGGAGTCGTTCTCATCGACGGCAAGGAGCCCTCGACTTTAGCAAAAAGAACCATCGGATACATCAAGCAGCAACAGACCCAAGAACAGTACCCCGTCTCGGCGCGGGAGGTGGTCAGCATGGCCGTCGATCCAAATCTGGACACCAAGCAACAAAAATGGGAGATCGACACAGCCCTTAGGAGGACCGGTGTCTTTGAGATGGCTGATCGGAATTTCTTCACCCTCAGCGGTGGGGAGCGGCAGAAAGTGTCGCTCTCACGGACGCTCTGCCAAAAGGCCCGGCTTTTGCTTCTCGACGAACCCACATCATTTCTGGATGCCAAGAGTCGGACGACCCTTGTAGAAGTACTGCACTCCCTCACCGTCGATGAGATGCCGACCATTGTGATTGTCACCCACGACAAGGAGCTTGAGGCCGATCTCGCCTGGCCTGTTCTCCGTCTGGAGGGCAGGCATGCATGATTTTCTGTTCGCCCTCAGTCTCCCCCCGGTTGCACGGGGTCTGGTTGCGATGGCCATAGCAGGCCTGTGCTTTCCGGCAAGCGGAGTGATGGTATTGCGTCTGAATCTGGTACCGATGCGCTATATGCTCATGCATGGGGTGATTCTCGGCGGCGCACTGTCGCTTGCATTCTCCCTGCCGGTACTACCCACCAGCATCCTGCTCAATGTTCTGCTCGTCTTTCTCATGCTGCACTTGAAAGGAAATTCCTCCCATGGCTTCGGGCTTGCCAGCGCCGCTGCAATGGTCTTCTCCATGGCCCTAGCCTCCTTGGTCATGCATGTGTGGGATGTACCGGCCAAGGATACCCTGCAGCTTTTATGGGGGAGTCCGTTCGCCCTTGATGCACTGGATATTGCAGGCTTGGTTGCCATTGCCGCACTCTTGGTTCTCTATCTGGTGCTTGGTTTCCGAACCATCAGCGCAATGTTTTTCGACCAGGAGATCGCCCAGTCGTTGGGAATGAGGGTGAAGCTGCATCATACTCTCATGGTACTGCTCATCGCCTTGGTCATCGCTTTTGCGATGAAACTGCTTGGAGCGTTGCTCATCGACGCCCTTCTGATCCTTCCGGTCATGGTTGCAAGCAAGCGTGCAACGAGCTTGAAGCACCTCTTATGGTATTCGTGCCTTACCGGTCTATTCATCTCGACTCTCGGCTACTTGCTGGCCGTTGCCACCGACCTTCCACCCAGCGGAACGATTGCCTTGCTTTCGGCTCTGCTGTATCTCGCCCCAACATCACACAAGAAAGGAACCGTTGTATGAAAAAATTGAGTATCGTCACCCTGTTGCTCATCGTATCCGCCTCACTCTTCGCCCAGGGAGTGCCGGAGGACGTGGCGGCCTCGGCGGCATCCAGGCCCGCCGCCATTGTCGCATCCACCAGCTGGACAGCAGCATTTGCAGACTTGGGCGGCCTCGATGACGTCCCCTTCATCGCCCCGGCAAACCTGATACATCCGCCGGAGTACGAGATCATCGTCGGTGATGTATTGAAGATCAACAACGCCGACTACTTCATCTATGCCGGCTATGAGCGGATGATGCAGAGCATGGGCTCCTCGATCAAGAAAGACGAGGCTTCGATGATCAAAATCAACACCAACAACAGTATTGAAAACGTCAGGGAGCAGGCAAGCCTTATCGCTGCTGTGATGGGGACGCAGGCCGAAAGCTCCAAGCGTGTTGCACAGTATGTACAGGTTGTGGAAGATGGAGCCCGGAAGGTCAGGGAACAGGGTCTGGACCAGCTGAAAGTCTACTGCCACAGCATGCAGGTGTTTCTTGCCAAGGACCTGGGTCTCTCAGTGGCTGGAACCTTCGGCCCCGGTCCCGTCACGGCCGCCCAGATTGCAGAGGTTGCCAAGGGTGGATACGACCTTATCATCGACAACATCCACAATCCGATCGCCAAGCCTTTCTTGGAGGTGTCACCAACAACCAAGGTGGTGGTATGGCGCAACTTCCCCGACAGAGGTGGGAGAGACAGCCTCGCCGAGATGGTCGGCGAAAATATTGAAGTATTGCTGCAGTAGAGAAAGTGAAAAGAGCTGGGAGATAAACATTGCTTTTTCTCCCTTTTCGTTAGTCTATAATCTCGTCCTTCTTTGTGGGTTTGTACATGTTACATAGACTTCAACTGGGTTGTTACTACAGCTATGAACTAATTATTCTGACCTACCCAGCAAAACCTATTCAAAACTTCTCTATTTAGAGGTTTCCAGCACCATGAATTTATTTGCTTAGGTAAACAGAGCGGCAACTGCATCAACAAATAAAAAGAAGCAGCCATGATATGGTAGTTGAATCCATACTTGATCAGTTTTAAAGTTTTTTCTACTGTATCAAACTGTTGATAGCTTTCTGGATATGTTCTTCCATTATCGAACGTGCTTGCACTGCATTCTTTTCTTTCAAAGCTTTCAATATCTTTTTATGGAAGTAAAGGCCATCTGAGTAGCCATACAGGACATTCAACAATTCCAAATTACGCAAAGTCTTGTCAAAAACCTCAGAAAGAGCTCCTAAGAGCAAATGATTCTGGGATGCCTTTGCAATTTCCAAGTGAAACATCAAATCATGTTTTACAAACTCTTCGGAATTGCCAATATTGGCCTGCATTTCATGGTAGCTCTCGTCGAGCATTGCAAGAATATCCCCACCGATTCGACCGGCGGCAAGAAAGCAAGTGATCGGTTCAATGGCAAGCCTGAATTCAAGTACTTTCCTGACATCCAAAAAATCTTCTGAAGTTATGGCATTTCTTGAGGAGGTTAGAAGTGAAAGTTGGTTCGTCAGAACGAATGTACCTTTACCGTGGATACTTTCCACTATTCCTTGGGATGCCAGACTCTGGATTGCCATACGCAAACTATGTCTGCTCACCTTCAACTCTTGGGTCAAGGTATTTTCCGAAGAAATCTTCTCTCCAACCCGCCATTCACCCGACTCAATTTTATCCCGCAAATACATTGTGATTTGTTGGACTATCGGAGTCCGATCAAAGCTCATAGAATCCATCCTTCAAATAGCAGTTGGTTGTCTCATACAATATTGAACATAGTATCGCAGAACGTTGTTGAAGAAAAGTCCAACCAATAACATAATCACTTTTTGTTGAATTTCCACCATTCCACAACCAAATTCCACAATTTGATTATAGGCTACTCAGTCTATGTTGAAATAGCCTATAACCATTACAAACACTCACTTTATTTCACTAAATATCCGCCATCAACAGGAATGATTACTCCGTTTAAATAGTCTGAAGCATGCGATGCCAAGAACAATACAGGTCCCTTTAGATCAACAGGAGTTCCCCAACGCCCGGCAGGAATCCGCACAGTGGTTTCATCCCTTCTAGACTGGGACATGGTTGCACACATCTCAGTGTCCATGTATCCTGGAGCTATAGCGTTGATATTGATTTTCCTACCAGCACAATCGACGGCTAGGCTCTTTGTCAACTGGGTCACTGCTCCCTTGGATGCAGTATATGCCGGAACCGTTGTCCCTCCAAACCAAGAAACCATTGACCCAATATTGATTATTTTGCCGCCTTCTTCTTGTTTGAGCATCACTTTAATCGCTTTCTGGCAGATTATGAAAACATGGTTGAGGTTGATGTTCAAAACAAGGTCCCATTCTTCAATCGGAAATTCCTCAGGCAAGTGACGCCGTTGTATTCCCGCAGCAGGAATCAATACATCAAGTCGACCGCCCAGAAGTTCCAAGGCTTCGTCAAACATCCGATTGATTTCGTTGCGGTCTCCAAGATTTCCACTCACTCCAAACGCTTGATACCCAAGGTCCCTATATTCCTCCACAACCTCAGCAAGCTTATCCTTTTGAAGATCCATCAGAACTACTTTAGCACCATTTTCCAGAAGCCCTTCTGCCATTCCCCTAGAAAGACCTTGGGCTCCCCCAGTAACGATGCAGCATTTATTCTCTACACTAAACTCTTTCTCGATACTAAACTTCATATTTTACCTCTGTTTTTTGTTATGGTTGTTGCATGGTCCCGTCAAACCTTCTGGTTTGCGTCCACACTGTGGTTTCCTTCGTGCAGGGATACTTGGCTGCTTCCTTCTCATTGACGGTGATACCCAATCCTGGCCGTTCGTTTGGATATACATACCCTTCTGAGTACTGTGGCAACCCATTAAAGACATCCAATAAAGCCTCCTTCGGGCCTGATAATTCCTGGATTACTTTATTCGGGGGTTCCGTACCAGACCACTCCTGATACCGCACATTTGAAGATGCAATATCGATATGAACATTGGCCGCATGTCCTACCGGGGAGAGATCCCCAGGACCATGCCAAGAAATATTCACACCATATTGTTCAGCGAAAATCTGAACCTTACGGGCTGGAGAGATTCCACCAATCTGAGAGATATGGATACGGATATAGTCAATAAGGTGTTTTTCGATCAAGGATTTCCATTCTACGGGGTTGTTGAATAGTTCTCCCAAAGCCAAGGGAGTACTGGATAATGGACGCAACCCTTCAAGCCAGTGCAGATTTTCCAAAGGAACCAAATCCTCCAAGAAGGCCAGCTGATATGGTTCCAACCCTTTCAAAAGCCTCATGGCATCGGGATAATCCAATCGCTCATGAACATCATGGCATAGATCTACATCATACCCAACCTTGTTTCTAATACCTTCAAACAATTTAACTGTGTCCCTGATATAGGATTTTGAGTCGAGATATACACCATCCATCGCTCCTTTCGGAGCGGAAGCAGGCGCCTTGCTGTAACCGCCACCACCATATCCACCCAATTGACAGCGGATGCATTTGATGCCAGATTCTTTGTATTTCTGGATGTTATCACATATTTCATCCAAATCAGCCCCATCAGCATGGCGATATACTGCCACACCTTCCCTGACCTTTCCCCCAAAGAGTTGATACAAAGGCATATTGGCCATCTTCCCCTTGATGTCCCATAGAGCCATATCAATGCCAGACATCGCATTGTTTAGAATCGGTCCATTACGCCAATATGCATTGAAACTCATCAATCTCCAGATTTCTTCGATATTGGAGACATCACGCCCAACCAGCAATGGTTTAAAATAGTCAATCAAGATTTGTTCTACTGCCAAATGCCGATATGCGAATGTCGCACAACCTAACCCATACAATTCCGGCTCAGATGTTAGAACCTTCACCACTACCAGGTTGATGCCTTCTGGTGCAGTGTTAATCACAGTGATATCTCTAATTGTTATATTCACAACAACTCCTTGAAAAAAATTTTTGCCTAATTAAACAAGGTGAAAAGTCCTGTAATTATCCATGGATTGAAAATGATCAAGACTATACCAATCATAATTACTAGAATGAATGGAACACACTCACGAAATACTTTTGCTGGCTGGATTTCGGCAATCGAAGAGGTAATGTAGACGAGTATGCCTACCGGAGGAGTGATATTGCCGATAACAGCTGCAAGAATCAAGATAACACCAAACACCGTCATATCAATTCCCAGTATATTGGCCAAAGGGAGAAATAAAGGAGCTGCAATCAAAATTGATACGGAGACATCCATGAAAGTACCAAGTGCAATCATACTAACCGCAACCACAAGGAGAAAACCTATATGGTTCAATTCCATACTAGCAGCCCAACTCACAAGTTGCTGGGGAACATGATCAGCAATCAAGACCCATGCAAATGGACTGGAAACTGCAATCAGCAAACCAATTAATCCAGCATCAATGGAACTATCCAAGATTGCTTCAAACAGTTGTTTTCCCTTGAAGGCTTTATATACAATGCCCAATCCCAGTGCCCAGACCACACCAACAACTCCGGCCTCGGAAGCAGTCACGATGCCAAATCTTATACCACCGATTATCCATACAAAAAGCAGTAGCGACGGGAGTGCTTTTAAGAATGCTATGAATCGTTCCTTGTTTGTATTCTTGATTTTTTCTAATTCATATCCGCGGCGAATTGCTACAATTTGGACATATCCCATCATTAACAAAGTAATCAGAATGCCAGGTCCGATACCCCCAAAAAACAACTTGAGAATAGAAACATCAGCAACGGATGCGAAGACAAGCATGGTAATGGCAGGAGGAATAATGTTTGGAAGTACTGCGGAAGATGCAGTGACCGCGCAGGCAAAGGCTCTGTCATACCCTTTCTTTTCCATTTCTGGAACCAGAACTTTCGTCGTACTGGCAGCATCAGCCCCAGAGGAACCAGAAATGCCACCCATCATGAGGCTGTTAAGTATATTGACCTTTGCAAGGCCTCCCTTGAATTGATTGACCAAGGTACTTGCGAAATCCATGATACGACTTGAAAGCCCACCCAAATTCATCAAATACCCGGCAATAATGAAAAAGGGTATTGCGAGAAGAATGAATTTTCCACCCCCTGCGACCATATTCTGAACCACGGCAACCGGGGGAAGCAAATCAGCAGAGGATGTGGCGGTAAAGGTCGCAAGTATCATTGAAAAGGAGACTGGAGCACCAACCAACATGAAGGTAAAGAAGAGAACCATCATGACCAGGCTAGGCTGCAAACCGAGACTTGGGATTGAATTGCCGAACCCAACGAGTATCCATATAATTACACTTGTTACAATTGCAAAGGCTCGTGGAATGAAGGTTTTCATATCTTTCATATCCTTGAATAGGATAAAGAGAAGACTCAGCAAGCAGAAAATCGGAAGTGGAATGATTTTAATATAATTCGGGAGGTTAAGAGTGATACTGTTTCCTCCTATATGCTGGATAAAACCAACAGAAGCCGAAGTCATAAGTAAAGTTGCAAGCCCAATTACTAGGTTTATGATAAATACTTGAATCTGCTTTCCAATTCCAGTAAGTTTGTTGGCAAACAAATCAATTGCAATGTGATTATTATTCAAATGACCATTTGCTATTGCGGCACAGATAATCCAGAAGAACAGCCAAGAAGCCAGCTCTTCAGTCCAACTAAACGGACTTTGTGAGATGTATCTGGTTACTACTCCTAGTATGACGACAATGGTTAAAATGATGGCAAGTGCAAAGGAAATAAATCTTGTAATCTTCCCCAACCTCTTGACGGTCTGCTCCATCACATTCCTTGTATTTACAACAGGTGAATCCATAAGTCCACTCCATATAATTATCACCTTCATCCTCTCATACCTACATGAGCGATGAAGGTGAATCGTTATCGATTACTTCCCGAGCAACCCATCGAACATTTCTTGACTATTTGGAATGCTGGCACCGAATTGGTCCCAAACGGGCTTCATCTTTTCAATCCAAGGAGTCTTATCGATATTTCTAATTATGGTGGCCCCATTATCTGCTGCCTTCTGTAAGGCAGAAACATCCTGCTTTCTGAGCTCAGTATGGATGTAGGAAATGGTCTTACCAGTAAGGTTGGAAATGGTTTTCTGATCATCTGCAGACAGTCCATCATACCAATCCTTGCTGCAAACCCAAGCAGCCACAGCATAAATATGATTCAGCTCTGAATAGTATGGCGCAGCTTCGTAGAATTTCCAGGACCAATAATTCGTTGGAGTATTATCGAAGAAGTCGACAACCTTGGTTTGCATCGAAGTGAAGATCTCATTTGCAGGAATTGATACAGGAGTGGATCCAACGGATTTCCAGAGTGCAAGATGGATGGGGCTCTGGATAACACGAATTTTCTTTCCTTTCACATCATCAGGTGTATAAATTGGGAAAGAACTCATCGGATTGCGTGCACCATTAATGGAGAATCCGATTAAATGAAAGCCTTGCTTCTCAAATTTGTCCTGCAAATAGCCGGCGAGCCATGTGGTTCCGTTGGTTGCCTCCTCATCTTCTGTAAATAAGAAGGGCATGTCGAGAATCTGCAGTTCAGGAATCCAGGATGTGAGCACACTGGTAGTGATTGAACCCAATTGGATTGAATTCAGCTTGATACCTTCAGCGGTTTCCAATTCACCACCAAGCTGACTACTCGGGAAGATTGTGATGTCGACCCTACCATCAGTCTCAGTCCTGAGCTCGTCTGCAAAAGACTGAAAGGCAACTGCTTTCGGATGATCAACAGGCACGTCAATGTTAAACTTGCCTTTGCTTACTTTCTGAGTGGTATTTGCTTCAGCTGCACCACCGGCGAATAGACCTTGGGCAAGCATCAGCATGCCACAAATCAAAACGATGATTGTTTTCTTCATAATAACATAACCTCCAGTTCTTTCTTGTTGGTTGTCCAACAAGTTGATTTACTTAATCTTACACCAAATTTGATATCTGTCAATATTTTTTTAATCTCTTTTTCTTCTCTTTTTTTTAAGAAAATTGTACTATCCCAAAACTTGTGCTATTTGGCTCTTTCCAATTCACTTAGAGATTCTTCATTGACGCTATTCATCATCCTCAATCAATGCTATGCAATATTTCATTCAAATGGAAAAAGGGTCACAGACAAGAAGCTCTCTATTGCCGTGAGAGAATGAAATATTACGGTTATCAGAAATAAGCCAACAAGAGCATAGTGGTCATAGGTTCTGTAACCCTGACCAAGGATGGAAAAGGTAGTATATTTTCAGCTTTATATGCTCTATTACACGGAAGTTATGCGATCGCATACTTACCCATCAATGGGGCCAACTAAAAAGCCGTCACAATGTTACTTTTGCAACGGCTCAATGATTTGCTTAGTGATAATACTTGCCGAAAGTCCCTTTCAGGAAGGCAACAGTACGTTTTGCAGCAGTATCGGGATCAGGATACGGCAGGATTTCTGCGGTAGTCCAGCCATCGTAACCGATGGACGTCAATGCTCCAAAGACTTCATCCCAGTTCATGTGTCCGTCGCCCGGGGCATGCCGGTTGGTATCGGCGAAGTGCACATACCTGACATACTCCTTGTTGCGGATGAAGCTCTCTCCGATTTTGTCATCCTCGATGTTCATGTGAAAGACATCGGGCATCATGACAAAGTTCTTGCGATTGAGCTGCCTCAACATCGCAGTACATTCATCAAGGTTGTTGATGAAGTCGATCTCATAGCGGTTCACCGGCTCCAGGATCAACTCGACCCCGCGCTTCTCGGCGTGGTCGGCAACCTTATGGGCCATATCCAAAAAGAGCCGTTCAACCAAGGCTTTATCGCGTCCGGCGTAAGGCCCGCGGGTCCGCCCGATATTGACCAAACCTCCGAATTCACCGGCAAGGTCTATGAATTCACAGAACGTCTTGTAGAGTTCCGCCCTATTTTCCTTATTCTCATCGGTGAAATGAAGGCCGCGGGCGGCGAACACCTGACCCGAGGAGATTGCGCTTACTTCCAAGTGGTTCTCTCGAAGCCATTGCTTGAGCTCTTGTGTATTCACCTCATCAGGATTCTTCAGGGCGAGCTCCACACCGTCGTACCCGAGCTCATGGGCCTTGATGATTGACTCTTTGACTCCCCTGAACACAACAAATGCATTGGGCATCGCCTCCTTGGAGGCAATGGCTACCGCTAATTTCATAGTTTTACTTCTCCCTTATCGACAGAAGCAGGACACCGATGGGCGCCCTGCTTCCAGGAAACAACCTTACATCTCCTTGATCAGGGAGAGGTCTCCAGAGGCGGCTGCACGGAGCAGCGGCCCCATGTAGACGTCCACATCACCGCTGGTCATCGGCACGGGCATGTTCTTCAGCTTCATCTCAAGCTGGGGGTCCTTGGCTGCAGAGAGAGCCCGCTCGATATGGGCATCGGTGAAGCCCTTCAAGTCGCTAAGCTTGGAAGGAGCCTTGATGGACTTGCTGAAGGCGATCATTGCATCGGCTACCGCCAAAGCAAGTTCACGGCCTTCCAGGCTCTCAACAGAGGAGCCGAAACCGAAGGAGGAGAAGATGGAACCAACAACCTTCAACTGCTTCTGGATGGCCTTGCTGTAGAGCACAGCGTAGTACGGGTTCATGATGCCGCAGGCTGTGCCGTGACTGACGATGTCAACGAGGGAGAAGCTGGTCAGGTGGGCGCCGCTGGTTCCGCCGATCATGATGGCGTAGCCGCCGAGGTCGGTGGCAAGACCGATGGCCTCACGGGCCTTTACATTCTTCGGGTCGTCAACCAAGACCTTTGCATACTCTGCAACCAGACTGATGGCGCATTCGGCGATCTGCTTTGCCTTCTCATAGGTTGCTTCCTTGGCACCGCAGAACACCTCGAAGGTGTGGGCGATGGCATCCAGTGCTCCGTCGATGGTGACCGAGATCGGCATGGAGACGGTGGTCTCGTAGTCGAACAGACCTACGGTGGGAACCAATGCATTGTCGACGATCAGCTTCTTCTGGCCGACCACCGGATCGGTGATGTTGGAATACTTGGTCAGATGGGCGCCGCTGGAGGCGGAAGTCTGCACGGCGATTACGGGAATCAAGGTGGTGTTGGTCTTTGCAAGAGCATCAGTTATCACATTGGTTCCGAAGTAGTGGTCGATTTCAGGGGTTACCTTGGCGCCCAGCGCGGCCAGGGCGTTGGCAGCCTTCACGGCATCGATTGCCGAACCGCCGCCGATGACAACAATGCTGTCCGGCTTGGTATGCAGAATATAGGACTCGAGTCGATAGACGTCCTCACGGGGGGCATTGGGCTTGGCATCGGGGGCGATGACATTGCCGGCAAGCTCGACACCGGAGCCCTGCAGGTAGGAAACAACACGATCGGCAACAGGCTTCATATAGGTGGTGTTGCTGACCACCAGTGCACGCTTGCCGAAAGCTGCAGCAAGAGGTCCTACCTGGTCAAGGACACCCAGACCATGGACATAAGAGTCCCCTTTCCACTCTTTCAGAAGTTCATACGCACGTTTCATTTGATCCATTATTCATTCTCCTTATTTGCAGAGTGCTTTTGCACGGTTTGCAATGTTCTCTGCGCTGATTCCATACTTTGCCAAGAGCGGCTCGTAAGGGCCGGACTCGGTAAACATATCTTCAATACCTATTGCATCAAATTTACAGGAAATTCCCTGTTTCATAAAGGCCTCGCTGACAACACCTGCGAAACCACCGGCCAGCACATGCTCTTCGATGCAGAGCAACTTTCCGGTTTTTGCCACACTCTGTGCAAGCGGAGCAACATCGAACGGCTTCACTACAGGAACGCTGAGAACCTCGGCCCTGATGCCGTCCTTGGCGAGCAAGGCAGCGGCTTCCACGGCAAAACTGGCGGTGATGCCGTTTGCGGCAATGGTTACATCGGTTCCTTCTACTGCCCGGACAGTTCCGATGGTCTTGGCTGCAGGAAGGTCGGGCATGGCGTTTCGGTTGAGCCTGATGTAGACCGGTCCTTTCTGGGTCAGGGCATACTCAAGGGCTTGTTCAGCCTGCGCACTGTCGGAGGGGACGATCACCTGCATGTTCGGCAGGGCCCGCATGATGGCGATGTCGGTGATGGACTGGTGACTTGCACCATCGAAGGAGTCGGACAGGCCGCCGTACGCGCCTGCGATGATCACCGGAAGGTTGTTGTAGCAGATGGTATTGCGAATCTGGTCGGTCGCCTTGAGGGCAAGGAAGATTGCAAAGGCATTTACCACCGGGTGATACCCCGCAGTAGCCATACCGGCTGCAATGTCCACCATGTTGGCTTCGGCAACCCCTACGTTGAAGAAGCGGTCAGGGAAGGCCTTGCCGAACAAGGCACTCTTGGTGGAGGAGGATACATCGGCATCCAATACCACCAACTCGGGATGGGTAGCGCCCAGCTCGGCAAGCTTCTTGCCGAAGGCATCTCGCATGGCAATGCTCATAGTGCAGCCTCCTTCTTGCTCAAATCGGAATTCAATTCTTCGATACCCTTTGCATAAGAGTCGTCATCGATGACCGCCCCGTGCCAGGTATTCTTCCCTTCGGTGAAGGAAACACCCTTGCCCTTGATGGTGTCGTAGATGACGGCCTTCGGCCAGACATCGTCGCCGTCCATCCAAGCGAACGAGTCAAGGATTTCCTGTGTATCGTGACCGTTGTAAGCCTTGGGGGCAACGTTCCAGCCGAATGACTTCAGCTTCTCGGCAAGCGGTCCGAGGGGCATGATCTCGTCCACGGTTCCATCGAGCTGAACCTTGTTGTAGTCGATCATCAGAACAAAGTGCTCAGGCTTGAACTTGGCTGCACTCATGATGGCTTCCCAGCTCTGACCCTCGTTGAGACATCCCTCTCCGCTGATCACGTAGGTCCACCAACTCTTCTTGGAAAGTTTTGCCGCCATCGCCATACCGAGGCCCACAGAAAGCCCATGGCCCAGAGCTCCGGTGGACATGTCCACACCCGGGAGCTTGTTCATGCATGGATGACCCTGCAGACGCGAGTCAAGCTTGCGGAACGATGAGAGTTCCTCGACAGGGAAGAACCCGCGGTGAGCAAGAATCGTATAGAGATTCATCGACGCATGGCCTTTGGAAAGGATGATTCGGTCGCGGTCCTCCCAATGGGGATTGGCTGGGTCGATTGAAATGCGATTGAAGTAGAGAGCGGTGGTCAGCTCCGCACTGGATGCCGCCCCACCCCAATGGCCGGTTCCCCTGTCGTGCAGGGTATCGAACATTACGGTCCTGAAATATGCTGCCAAGGCGGAAAGTTCTTGTGCATTGAACGTTCGGTCCGGTTGGGAGAGCAACTCCTTGATACGTTTACTCATCTAGGAAACTCCTTGTTTTGTACAGATTCCGGCGTACGATACACCGTAACGAATCTGTATTGTGTACTGTATACAATATAGATACCATGGAGAGAGAATCTTGTCAAAGGGATTCTTGTACATATCAATATTTTTACAGAAAATACAGCGCAATCTATGCGTATCTCACAATAAAGCAGGAATAATGGCAACCTGGGAGGGCCAATGGCAGTGAGGAGTTTTTTTGTACACAATTATCATTGACGAACTACACTTTTCCTTTTACAGTTATTGGAGAGTAGTTAAGGAGACATCACATGCCCAAATGTATACAAAACAGCCTATCCGACCAAGTTTATACGATGCTCAAGGACCAGATTTTGTCCGGACAGCTGAAGGGAGGCATGAAGATTCCCGAGGAATCATTGGCTGAGCAGTTCGGGGTTTCACGAACGCCCATCCGTGAGGCCATCAGACGCTTGGCCGAGTACGGCTTGATCACCATCAAGCCCAGGAGCCATGCAACCGTCTCATTAATTTCCGAGCAGGAAGCCAGCGACATAGCAAAGGTTCGTGTCACCTTGGAGCAGCTTGCCATCGATTCCATCGATGAAGCCTCCTATACCAAGAACGTAAAGGAACTCTCTCGCTATGCCGCCGATTGCCAGTATGCCATGGGCATCGGAGACAGGGCGACTGTTTTCGAACAGGACAGCCTGTTTCATCTCGCCTTGATCCGATCCTCGGGAAACAGCGCCCTGATCAGCATCTGCGAACGCCTGGATGCAAAAATACAGCAGCTGAGAATCGCCCAGAACCTGCCTGAGGATGAACTGTCCTACTACCTTGGTCAGCACGCCCAAATGATGACGTTACTCAAGAACGGGGAGAAAGAGGCTTGCAAACGCCTGCTGTATGAACATATCACCCACGATTTGACCAGCCATGTCGGGAGCCGGCAGGCATGACAAAAGAAGAAATTATCATCACCTACGGGTCGGATGCTTCAATGATGACAAAGGCTCTCCTGAAACGTATCGACATCGAGAAGCTTCTTCCTGACAAGCAAGCCACCATTGCCCTCAAACCCAACCTCGTTGTTGCAGTAACGGCGGACAGCGGGGCTACGACCCATCCCGAGATTGTGGTTGCCATTATCGAGCACCTCCAAGGCCTGGGGTATAAAAATCTAAGCATCGTCGAAAGTGCCTGGGTTGGTGATTCCACCAAGGAAGGATTTCGAGTAAACGGCTACAACCAGATCAGCAAACACTACAAGGTGCCTTTGGTGGATGTGAAGGACGATGAGTATGTCAAGAAAACAGTTGACGGCATTACCATGGAGGTCAGCAAAACCATCCTGGAGACCGACTTTCTCATCAGTCTTCCCGTTCTGAAGGGACACTGTCAGACAGCGATGACCTGCGCGCTTAAGAACATGAAGGGAGTTCTCTCCGATCGTTCCAAACGACTCTTCCATACGCTGGGTTTGAACCGCCCCATAGCTGCGTTGAACAAGGTCAGGGCCGCCGACCTGGTCATTGTGGACAGCCTCAACGGCGACCTTGACTTCGAGGAAGGAGGCAATCCTGTTGAGACGAACCGGATGTTCGCCTGCCGCGACAGTGTGTTGTGTGATAGCTTTGGAGCAAGCCTGATGGGCTTTGAGACCAAGGATATCCCCTATATCGAGCTGGCACAGCAGCTGGGAGTTGGGTCTGCCGATCTTTCACAGGCTGTCATGGTCCAGCTCAATGAGCCGAGTGACGAGCTTCCTTCAAGACCAAGTGGAAGGGCCTCCTACCTTGGCAGGTTCACCGAGCCCGACAGTGCATGCTCAGCATGTTACGGGAATCTCATTCATGCCCTCAAGCGCCTGGACGAGGTGGACCGCCTCAAGGATGTGAAGCAGCAGATCTGCATCGGCCAGGGCTACAAGGGTAAAAGCGATCCATCCAAGGTCGGAGTGGGAATCTGCACGAGAGGACTCGGGAAAAGCCTCCCGGGTTGTCCCCCGAAGGCTATTGATATGATTCGTTTCATCAAGGAGTTAGAGTAGTGTCCGTGCCAGTGAATCGATGATCGCCCAGTCCTTGGCGGTAATGACAAGCTCTTGCGCCTTGCTGTTCTCTTCGATTTGGCTTGGCTTTCTTGCTCCGCACAAGACGTTCATCGTACTGGTTGCCTGCCTGGTCCATGCAATAACCAGATTTCCCACACTTGTATTGTACTTTTGTGCGAGGGTTTCAAGCGAGGTAAGTAAAGCCAGCACTTTGGTCCTGTTCTCCAACTTGTACCAGACCACCGAGGCTTTTGCCGTCCCTACAACACTTTGGGAGAGAGCCTGCTTGCCGGTCAGGACACCACGCTCGAGCGGGCTGTAGGCCTGGAAGGTGATTTGGTTCTCTGCACAGTAGCCAGCAATGTCCGCCTTGGCTCGGGTAAGCAGGCTGAAACGCTCCTGCACCAATGAAGGAGTTCCGTACTTCTGATAGGCTTTCAACTCATCGAGGCTTACGTTGCAGGCTCCATAGCTGCGAATTTTCCCCTGTTGCCTGAGCAATTCGAACGTCTCGATTGTCTCTTCGATCGGGGTATGGAATGGAGGAATAGACTGCCAATGGGTGAGAAGCAGATCGATGTAATCGGTCTTCAATCTTCCAAGACTCTCCTCAACCTGCTTAAGAATGCTATGCTTGCTGAGGTTGCGCCGGATGATGACTCCATCACGGCTTTTGTGTACCGACCCTTCATCGTCCGATCCCCAGACCAAGCCACACTTTGTGGCCAGTACCGCTTGATTTCGCTTGCCTTGCAAGGCAGTCCCAAGCAGCTGCTCACTCAAGCCATTGCCGTAGGCAGGGGCTGTGTCGATGAAGTTGATGCCAAGCTCGAGAGCTTGGTGCACGGTTTGAATCGCCAACGAAGGGTCACTATCCCCCCAGCTGTCCCCTCCTCCCATGGCCCAGGTTCCCAAGGCGATGGGAGAGATATCGATGTCGGTGGTACCGAGTTTCATAGTACGCATCTCCATGCAGACAACAGAGTCCGTTTGGCATTTGCAACCACCAAGTCGGCATCCTCCCCAGCTTGGGGTTTCACCTCAAAAGAGAGAATATTGGAGCTGCCTTCAGCAAGATAGCCGATGTCCTTCATCTTCTGCAGGAATGATGCAAGATACTCGGTGTCGTTCTCGCTGCCGGGGTAGCCGAAACGCGGGTGCAAGTCGCCATAGCTTGGATTTGCGGGGTCGCTGATCAAGGTGTTTCCTACATGTACGTGGCGGATATAGGGAATTATCGGGTCGACAGCCTCATCGACGGTCTCCCCTATCATCGGGATGTGGGAGCAGTCGATCATGATGCCGAAATTGTCGTACTCACTGCATACCGCCTGGGCATACTCCTTGACCAAGGAGGCAGGACCAAGCAGTGATTTCTTATCGATGGTGTGGTCGAATACCTCCAGAACCACCGGCATGGAGCCTTTGCTTTTTGCATACGCGCAAATCTCTTTTGTGCTGGCGATTAAAGCGTTTAGGTATGCCTGCTCTTTTCCCGGTTCATATGAGCGGGAGAGGAATTGGAATTCCGAGCAACCCAATTCATAGGCCTCATCAATGCCTTCCTTCAACGCCGAAACAGCTAGTGCCCGTTCACTCTCATCGAGGCTGTTGATATTCAATTTCCGGGAAAAGAGCAGTGAATGGCCGCTGAAGGTGGAAGTGCAGTGAGCGGTTTCCACCATGGTCGGAACTGCCTGCTTCAAGGAGGCAAACGGCAGGGAGCCGAGTTCCACGACATTGAAGAAAGGGTCGGTCAGGATTGTTTTCAGGCAACAGCGGTACTCCTCTTCGCTTTTGATACAGGATGGGTAGGCCATGGAGAGGACAATGCCGAGGTTGCAGTAATTGTGGATGCTCTCTTTCATATCACATAGCCTCGAGCATGTGCTTCACTTTCTCGCAGCAGAGAATCGGGGAAGCCAGAACAGGGACTCCGGCAATTTTCTGCGCTTTTTCTTGCAGATGTCCCATGGATGCCTGGGCAAGGACAATACAATCGAATCCCTTCACTTCCCTGATCATCTCAAGGACAAGGCGGTCATGCGTGGTCATGTCACCGGCGCGCATTGCGGTATACGCAGGTTCGTGGTCCTGGGCATCCACCTCGATTTCAACACCGGCGAGTGCTGCTTCCTGCTCGAGCTTGGCGATGGTCGGCTTGAGGGTGCTCATGGCGGTTGCCACTACCTTGATTTTTTTCCCGATGCGTACCGCCTGTTCGGTCATGGCATCATCGATGGCGACAATAGGTACATTGATGAACGGACGGATAAGCTGCACGGCAGGGGTGAGTGTTGAACAGGTAACAATAATCAAATCGGCCTTGGTAAGTTCACAAGACTTCAGGTCGTTGAAAAGACGATTGCGGTTCTCAACAGAAAAGCATCCAATCTCTGCCGGGTCCGAAGCCAAGAACTCATCCAACAGGTTATGGATCTTCAACGGCTGCCCCACCACCTGCTCAAGCAGCTGGGGAAAACTTGCGAGTACCGGCCGTACCGTATGAACAATTGCTACACGTTTCATATTCTCACCTCATTGATTAAGTAAAAGGGATGAGTGTGATTATACCCCTCATCCCTTATATTCAAAACATCTGATGCCCTTGCATCTGATTTTCCTTATTTCCCGATGGAAGCAAGGTAATCCTTCTGGAACTGCATGCCATAGGTTCTGAAGGTCTCAGAATCCATGTAATCGGGAACCAGCTTCTGCTTCTCGATGTAGCCCTTGTTCCAATTCTCGGTCTCGGATACTTTCTTGAAGACGTCGGTCCAATAGGCTACAGCTTCAGCACTCATGGACTTGGGCGCTACGATGGATCTCCAGTTGGGAACCTCGACGTTCTTGTAGCCGAACTCACTGAGGGTGGGTGCAGAATTCAGGTTGCCGGGGAAACGACTGGTGGAAAGAGCCAAGATCGGTTTAATCTTGCCAGCTTCGACATACTGGGAAGCAGCAGCAGGCTTGGAGATCAAGAGGTCGAAGTGACCACCCAGGATTGCAGTGATGGCACCACTGGTTGCGTCGTGTGCGATGTAGGAGAACTGGTCCTCGGTTACACCGATTTCCTTGATCAAGGCAGCATGGCAACCGATGTCGTCACCCTTGGAACCACCAAGCACAATTCTCTCGCCTCTCTTGAGGGCGGCCAAGACTTCCTCAAAGCTCTTGTACTTGGAGTACTCGCCGATGAAAAGCAGGTGCTTGTCAACAGCCATGTGAGCGATGGGTTGGAAGTTCTCAAAGCGGTTGGCAGTGTTCTTCACCATCGGCATGAGATCGCCGCTGTTGAAGGTAAGCAGAGTGTGGTCAGCCTGTACACCTGCCTTGATCTGGGAGACCAAGAGGCGTCCTACTTCACCAGCTCCGTCGGTCTTGTACTGGACAACAACGTTCTGGCCGTTGAGCAGGTTCTCTGCAACTGCGATATCCATGATGGTGCGGGTGAAAATATCGGAACCACCACCGGGGGAGCTGGTAACATACCATTCAATGTTCTTGGTAGGAACGAAGGCCTTTGCAGCACCAGTAGCTTCAGCCTGACCGGCAGCGAATACGGACATGCTTACGAGTAGCAGAATGCCAAGCAGAATAGCAAGTTTTTTCATAGTCTTTTCTCCTATTTGTTTCTTTCAGGACACCTGTCCTGGAATTCACATCTCATTTCCAACCAAGTTGGATTACTTCTTTTTTAAAATGCCCGCTTTTCTCAATACAAACTTCACAACAGGGGTCAATACTATGGCAAAGAGAACGAGCAGCAGGAAGGCCGAAATCGGTTTGTCGAAGAAGATGCCAAGCTTTCCGTTGCTGATGATGAAAGCCTTTCTCATATTCGATTCAAGCAGCGGTGCAAGTACGAATGCCAGGAGCATCGGAGCAACACTGTAGCCATTACGGTCGAGAATGTAGCCGAATACGCCTGAGAGGAACATGATGATCACCCCGTACATGGAGTTTGAGGTGCTGTATCCGCCGACGACGCAGACAACAGTGATGATCGGAATCAACATACGTACCGGAACAGTCAGGATCTTGATCAGGAAAGGGATGATTCCCACTGCAATAATCAGGGTCAGGATGTTCGCAAGGAACAGGCTGGCGATCAAGCCCCAGGCGAAGTCAGGATTGGTGGAGAAGAGCAGCGGCCCAGGATTGAGGCCCCACATCATCAGGCCGCCGAGCAGGACGGCACCGGTACCGGAGCCCGGGATACCCAAGGCAAGCAGAGGAGCAAAGGCACCAGCTGCAGCAGCATTGTTGGCAGATTCACATGCAGCAATACCCTCGATTGCACCGCTTCCGAGCGGCTCTTCACTCTTGAAAGCCTTCTGCATTGCATAGCCAAGGAATGCACCGGTGGTTGCTCCTGCGCCGGGTAAAACACCGACAAATGTTCCCATGAAACCACTTCTGATAGCAGGAGGCAACAGTCTCTTCAGATCGTGAAAGGTCAGCAACGATCCTTTGATGGTCAACTTCTGGTTTACCTTGCCATCAATTGTCTTGTTCCTTTCTTCCATCAGTTTGAGCACTTGGCTGAAACCAACAGCACCAATGACAAAGGGAGTGAACGGGATGCCTCCAAGCAGATACATGTTTCCAAAGTCATAGCGCGGACTGCCGGTAAGAGTGTCCATACCCATTGTTGCCAGAAGTATGCCGACCATTGTCAGCACAACACCTTTTGTCGGATTCTCGCCGACCAACCAGCCGATGGATGTCATCGCAACCAATAGAAGCGATGTCATTTCCGCTGGACCGAACTTCAAGCCTACGTTTGCAAGCAGGGGGCCCATGAAGGTAAGAATCAGAATTCCGATGGTACCACCAGTAAATGAGGATATGTTTGCAGTAAACAAGGCTTGACCAGGACGGTTTCGCTTGGTAGCCATCGGATATCCATCCAAGGCAGTCATAACTGCCGGGGAGTCACCGGGGATATTGAGCAGAATGGCACTGAAGGCACCGCCGTACATATTGGAGTAATACAGGGCTCCAAGCATGATGATTGCGGTTGTGGGATTGAACTTATAAGTAAGGGGCAAAAGCAAGGCAACGCCTGCAAGAGATCCGATACCTGGCATGGCTCCTACAATCAACCCAAGTATTGCTCCTAATAAGGTTGCAAGGATGTTTTCCATGGTAAAAAGGACTGAAAAGCCCATGAACAGCATTTGTAAATTTTCCATATCCGCCTCTTAGTACGCAATCAGGTTGTAGATGAAGCCCTTGGGGAAAGGGACCCCAAGCCACATCACAAACGCACCGATGACGATTGCCATAATGACGGCAAATCCAATCAGGGTGGCCTTCCAGCTGAATTTTTCAAACCAGCGCAGCCACAGCAACACAAAGATTGCCAAGCTTGGCAGCATCCCGATTACCAGCGTTGAGAGCATGATGGCTATCACGCCGAGGGCGGGATACCAGTTTGCGATTGGAAATCCAGGGCCCTCCTCTTTCAGCGAGCCAATAAAGGCAAGAATACTCAGACCCAGCAGCATAAACCCGATGATGGTGGGGAAAAAGCCAGGGAGAGGGCCTCTCACCTCATGCATGAATCCATACTTGGTAATTCCGAAATAGATGAAAACAATAGCAATAATTGCAGTCACCACCGGAATCACCATCTTGCTTGTAATCTTCTTGGTCAGCATATGTACGATACTCCTCATGCCTGCTTCTGCAGGTGAATTGCCATGCGGGAAGCCATCTTGACTGCATTCTCAAATGCACTGGTCTTCACGATGCCCTTCCCTGCTATATCATAGGCCGTACCATGGGCACAGGTCACTATCGGAGCCGGAAGTCCTCCTGCTATGGTGATACCTTCATCAAAACCACGAAGCTTCAAGGCGATCTGCCCTTGGTCGTGATACATCGTCACCACTCCGTCGAACTCTCCGCGGAAAGCCTTGATGAAGGTAATGTCACTCGGATAAGGACCGGAAGCATCAATACCCATCTCTTTGGCCTTGGCTATTGCGGGTTCAATGACATCAATCTCCTCACGACCGCACAAGCCGTGTTCACCGGCATGGGGGTTGAGGGCTGCAAGGGCAAGGCGGGGCTTTGCGATACCGCTGTTCTTCAGAGAGGCATTTGCCAGTCTTACTGCACGGAGGATTCTATCAACGGTAAGGTTCTTGCTCACTTCAGCTATAGGGATGTGGCTGGTGGTCCTGGTGGTCCAAAGGTCACCGAGTACGTTGATCTCTCCAAAGGGTTCGGTGTGATTGAAGAGCTGAGCAAGATAGTGATGCTCGCTTTCCAGCTCACATCCAGCTTCCTTCATGCCTGCCTTGTTGAAAGGCCCGAAACAGAAGCCTTCGATTTTTTTTGCCTTGTACAGGTCAACACCCAGTTTCAATCCATCGAGGTTGGCTTTGCCAGCTTCAATAGTCAGTTTTCCGAAAGGCACGTTGACAGGGTCCTGATCCTTTCGATCGAGAACGGCCAAGTCTGCATTCCAGTCGATTTGATCGATATCGGTAACTATCTGCAAGGGTACGGAGGAGCCTACGATGCCGAAGGCACGCTGGAGAATGCGTACGTCTCCAATGATGACAGGTCTGCAATAGGCGGCAAAGAAATTCTGTACTGCAAGCTTTGCAATGATTTCAGGTCCTACTCCAGCACCGTCGCCGATTAACATACCCAACACAGGTTTATTGTTCATGAAAAACTCCCTTTCTATACTACAGAGGCACAAACAGAGTGAGCCCGTTGCTATTGATATAGCAACTTGCGTGCCAACTTTATTCTATTGTATACAATTTTGATTTTCTTACGTTTTTGTATACAAGTATCTCGTGATTGAAGAACTAAATACGTGACTGTAGGTATGGATTTTACACAGAACTGAATGGGTGCTCAGTGGATGTTGCAATGTTTCATAAATATGTTTCATGTTCCATTTGAAACGATTTTGAAACATATACAGAGCAGTGTACATCCAGAAGATGTAAAAACGCCTAACAAATATTCAATTGATGCAAAAGAAAAATCGCTGAGCAGAACGCTCAGCGATACAAACATGTTCACTTACTTATTCAGAAGCTTCAACATCTCGTCACCATACTGAGTGCTGAAAAGTGATTGCGAACCGGACATCAAACTCTTAAATGCCTGCCTATCAGGATTCTCATTCACTGTCACTCCAGCAGCTTTGATATTCTTCAGATAATTTGCATTCTCTGTATCGTTGACCGAGTATACGACGGCCTGAGCATCCTTGGCAGCCCTCTTGATGATTTCCTGCTGTTCAGCAGTCAATCGAGCCCAAGTCTGTCCGCCTGCACTGAACAACATCGGGGTGTAGACATGTGCCGTAAGTGACATGAACTTCTGGACTTCGTGGAATCTCTGATTATAGATTTCACTGAGGGGATTCTCCTGACCATCAACGACACCCTGCTGCAACGCAGAGTAGAGTTCTGACACATCCATCGGTACCGGAATGGCGCCCGCACTCTCCCATGCTTTTACCTGGAAGGTAGCCGGCAGGGTCCTGACCTTCAAACCCTTCAAATCTGCAGGAGAATTAACAGCTTTTTTGGAGTTGGTAAGATTGCGGAACCCAATCTCCCAGAACGTCAGGGGCTGAATACCCTTCTTTGCAAGTTTCTCACTGATTGCCTGGCCTGCAGGACCTGCGACCGCAGCTCGTGCTTCAGCAACCGAGTCGAACATATAAGGAAGTTCAAAAACCTGAATTTCAGGAACGAGGCTGGAGTAGTAGGCGTCACCACAGACACCAAAGTCGATTGTTCCCTGTTGCATCCCACTTACCATGGATGAGGGGGAGCCAAGAGTGGTATCATAAAACACCTTGATCTCAATCGTTCCATTCGAGTACTCGGCTACCTTCTCAGCAAACTTTGCCATGCCCTGTCCACCGGGACTAGAAGCAGACATACCCCCTGTGGAGGCACTGAACTCAAGCTTTTTGCCTTCCTGTTGCCCACCACCAAACACCATTGCCATACCAACTACGAGAACCACCACCAATGCAATTTTTCTCATTTCATGACTCCTTTCTATTTTCTCCCTACACATTTCTATTTACCAAGACTTGGCAAGAACAAAGAAATCTGTGGAACAAATATGATTAGCAAGATTGCAAAAAGCATTGCGAAAATAAACGGCATTGCCTTTTTCCCAACAACAAGTACTGGTCTTTTTGAAATATTCGAAGCAACAAACAGTGTCATTCCTACCGGAGGGGTAACCAATCCAATACAGAATGTTGCAACCATGACTACACCGAAGTGAATCGGATTGATCCCCATCGCAATTGCAGATGGCGTCAAAATCGGTGCAAAAATGAGCACTGCAGGAACAGGATCGAGGAACATACCGACCACTAATAAGATCACCGAGATTATCAACATAAATACATACGGGTTGTCTGAAATCGTAGAGCTCAGCAACGCTATTTGTTGAGGAAGTCCTTCACGGGTCATGATCCAACTGAATAATTGCGTGACGGCAACAATACCAAGGATGATACCCGTACCCTTGATGGAATTGAACAGACACCTTAAAAGAGCCTTGATCGTCAATTCCTTGTAGATGAAGAGTCCCACGATCATTGCATAAAGACAGCTGAAGGCTGCAGCCTCCGTAGGAGTGAATATTCCCGAATAAATTCCTCCAAGAATGGTTACCGGTGTAAGTAACGCCCAGATAGAGTCCTTGAACGACACAACTACACGCTTGAGTGAAAACTTTTCACTGCTTCCATATCCTTTCTTGATGGAGATGATCACCGTCACAATCATCATGGAAACAGCCATCAAGATTCCGGGAAACAACCCGGCCAAGAGCATATCGCCTACAGAATTATTCGTGGAAACGCTGTACAGGACCATAAGGATGCTGGGGGGAATCATCGGACCAAGTGTACCACCTGAAGCTTGGAGAGCAGAGGCAAAATCGATATCGTAGCCGTTCTTTACAAGTGCAGGGATCATCATGCCGCCGATGGCTGCAACACATGCAGCACCGGAACCCGTCATGGCTGCAAAGAATGCACTAGCCACAATTACCACCAATGCAAGACCACCGGGAAGGCTCCCGACCAAGGCAGTTGAGAATGATATTATTCGTTTGGAAATGCCACCAGATTCCATGAGTGCCCCAGATATGATGAAGAAAGGGATGGCCATCAAGGTATATGAGCCAACACCGCCCAGCATCTGGTTTGCAACAATACTCATCGGTATGTTCATGAAGCCGATGATATAGACGATTGCCGCAAGGCCCATTGCTCCGACGACAGGGATTCCAAAAAACAGGAACGCCATAAAAAATACAATGATCAGGCTACTTGTCATACCGAGGCCTCGCTTTCTACAGGGCTTGCCTGTATAAGGTGATACGTATCTGTGAGGAGAATGGTCAACCAAATCAAGCTTCCGATGCTCATCGCCAATGTGGTGATATACACAGGGATATTCAGGATTGCCGTAAACTGTTCAGTCCTGGCTTGCAGAAAGACAATTTTCCAACTCTGAAAACACACCACCGCAATAAATACGATGAACAGCAGATTCTGGATGATGCCGACAATCTTTTTAGTGGTTCCACGGAGGGCATCCTGAAAAATAGTAATGGTGATGTGACTTTTTGTTACACTTGCCATAGCAGCACCCATGAAAATAACCCAGTTGAACAAGAGAACCGTCAGTTCCTCATTCCAGGGTATGGCAATTTTAAAAACGTAGCGTGTAAGAATTGCTATATTCACAATCATCACCCATACAAGCACAATAAAACCGAGAATGTATTCAAAGCGTTGTTTAAGTATCATACGTTTCTGGAAATCCATACAATACACTCCTTTATACGCGTGCTATCGCCCGAACAGGGCAACCATCGATATGCTCGAATTTCAAGGGAAGACAAATAAACTCACACTCCTCGCTTCCTATTGCATGGAAGTTTGTGAGGTACTCAATCAACAAAATGTTATTACGTAAAAGGATGGTATGTGTCTTTTGCTCCTCTGGAGCAACTGCTCGCTGCTGCAAAAGACGTATGGTATAATCCTGAGGAAAATCAAATGCTACTGCAGTTGGATTCTGTTCCTTGATCCAAAGGATGGCATCATCGGTCAGGTAGGGAGCATTATCCCAGAAATCCTTGGTTTCCCAGGATGTTTCCAAACCCCAGTCAGTCCGAATCAGCAGGATGGAGTGCAGGTGCTTACCGGCAGCTGCCATCGCCAAGTCCTCTCTGGTAATGGCATGCATCGCAATACTTTGCTTTTGAACATACAACACAGAAGCCATACCGTTGTAATGTTCAAGCGGGAACTGATTGCTATCAGGATATTCCAATCCCGTATGTCGGGGGAAATCGATATGGGAGAACCAATGAGACTTCATGGTAAACTCGGAAACTTGCCAGACATCACCTTTTTCAAAAGATGAAACCGTATCCCTTTTCAGCGGATATCTCCAGTGCGACTGTATAGGCAAACTCAAATCTACGAACATGTCATCCCCCCTGGTTTTTTTCAGCACGCAGGATTCCCTTGCGCAGGGAATCTGCTCAATATTTTGCAACGGAATAGTCATCATGAATCTCGATAGTCACCATTACCAATATCCAAACAAAGAATATTGCAACAAGAAGCACTTGCATGCTTCCTGTCCCGGCCTTCTCACCCACATGCACAAACAAGCAACTTGCATGCCAACTTTTTATCTATTGTATACAATATTGATAATTGAGCGAAATAGTATACAATTAACTATTGATTCACACGACACTTATGGAACAATAGATTTTGTGATGACAGAGAAAACACTTTCCTTGAGTATGTTTCAATGTTTCATGAATTCGTTCCATGTTTCATTTGAAACTTTTTTGAAACATATACAGAGCAGTGTACAGTCGCATTCTACTGTTCGAATGCGGCAAACTTGCGCCATAGCGTCGTCCTGCTCAGACCCATCTGCCTGGCGAATTGCTCCCTGCTCAAACCGCTGGCAAGAAATTGCTGATAGAGGGCTTCATCCGATAACTTGGGTTTCCGAAGACCCTTTCTGGGCGGCTCATCGTGCATCTGCAGACTTGTCGACCCAATATCAAGCAGATCTATCTCCTTGACGGTGACAACTTCAGCCGTATTGAGGATGGCCAGCCGCTCTGCAGCATTTCTGAGCTCCCGGATGTTCCCCGGCCAGGGAAAGACCTTGAGAGCGGTTATCGCCTGTTCGGTGAGCAGCGGCTCCTGAAGAGAATGCCTTCTACAGTATTGCTGGACGAAATGCCTGAAGAGGATTCCAATGTCCTCCTGACGCTCACGCAGAGGTGTCAATTGCAGACTCAAGAGGCTGATCCTATAAAATAGGTCCAAACGGAATTTTCCCTCTCTTACCTTCTCAATTATCGCACTGTTTGCCGCACTGATGATCCGCACATCCACAGGGATGACCATGTCGGCCCCGATCTTCCGGACCTCGCGTTCCTGCAGGACCCTGAGAAGCTTTGCCTGCACGATAATCGGCATCTCGGCGATTTCATCGAGGAAGAGCGTCCCCTTGTGGGCAAGCTCGAACAAGCCTGGCTTGCCTCCCTTTGCAGCACCGGTGAAGGCTCCGTCGGTGTACCCGAAGAGCTCGCTCTCCAACAGTTGTTCCGGCAATGCTGCACAGTTGACGGCAACAAAAGGCTCCTTGGCCCGAGGCGATGCATTGTGAATGCTTTGGGCGAAGAGTTCCTTACCTGTTCCTGTCTCACCGAGAAGCAAAACAGTTCCGGGAACCTGGCTGAAACGCTTTGCCTTTTCCACCAACGCTTGCATATGGGCGTTCTGGGTAACAATATCGGAAAAGCTGTAGCGTGCCACCAAGCCTTTGCGATTGAGTTCGGTACGGATTTTATGCTCGGTCCGCCTGATGGCCTCTGCATTCTGGAACGTGTACAAAAAGCCAGCCTTCTTGTCGTCCATGCTGATCGGCTGCTGGGTTACCAGGCACTGCTGACCGTTGATGGTTACCAGCTCTTCCTTTTGATTTCCGGAAGTGAACGCTTCTGCCCACCTGCTGGAAAAATACACATCCTCCACCGGCAGACCTTCCAGGGGACTCTTGGCGAACAAGTTCTCGGCTTGTCTGTTCCCTGCGATGATCTGCCCGTTGCTGTTGATAGCAAGCAAGGCATAGGTTGCATTATTGAGCAGGGTTCCCAGAAGATTTCCCCTGGTCTGGGCACGGTCGAGGGAACGAGCAGCGCCGACTGCCTCGTTCACTGCATGCACCACCGCTTGGTAGCCGGTCTTAACATGGATATAGGAGAGGTTGCGCTCCTCACAGATCCTGCACATGGTCAAGCCGCCCACGAATACCGTACATCCAAGTTTCTGCAAGGTTGAGACACCTTCAATGACATCGTTTTGGTCGGTGACTTGGAATACAGAGACATCGAGGCCAAGCAAGGTGGTCAGCTCATCCTGCTCGCACAACTGTTCGTTGGTGATCAGGCCGATACAACCCCTGGGCGAGACGGTTTTTGCCTGGGCAAGGGCGGAGAGCAAATCGGCATTGCTCCAGTTGATGGGAACTACGTGCACCGAAGGCTTCTGCAAGGCGATAGCCGTCGCTGTAATTCCCCGAGCCACGATGATGTCGGCATCCAGGGGTTCTATGACCTGGGGGTCGGTCCCGAATATGTGCGTAGTGCTGACTGACAGGTCTTGGAGATCGAAGGTATGAATGACCTCTTCGAAAGCCTGCTGCAGTTCAAGATAGGGTACAACGATCAGAATTTTTATCACTGCGACTCTCCGCCTGCCAGTGTAGCATGGACCGCCTCTCTTTACAAAGCTTGGTCTATCTTGGTATTGTCGGCTATGACTTTTACAACCATCCTGCAATACCTGCTTTTGGCTCTTCTGGCTGTAGTGACAATATTCAACTTCTATTCATTGACCGTCGGCAAAAAGAAGCGAAACCAGGCAAAAATCAATTACCAACAGACTTTGAGCGCCCTCGAGCGGAAAGCATTCGAACTGATGAAGCAGAAGAACCTGAAGTTCGATGTAAAGCAAGGGTATATAAACGACCTCAATGACGGGATCCTGCTGACCTTCGACACCACGCATAAAACCGTTGCCGTGGTGCTCAAGGATGCCGAATACCTGTTCGGATACGATGAATTCATCTCCTCTACCCAACACTACGAGACATTGGAGAACAACAAAATCTCCAACATCACCGTAGAGATTGAGACGAAGGACAGCATCATCAGCCTGCTCTTCGGGTCAAAAGCATGGAAGCCAAACTCCTACCTGGGAAAATTCCTGATCTCGGATTCCCGTGAGTTCTGTACCCTTCTGGAGCGCTATTGCTTGGAGAAGGAATCTAATTCGCCTTCGGCTGATCAATGATGTGCACGTCAAGCTGATTGAACGGAACGGAAAAGCCGGCTTGTGCCATCTTTTCGAGAATTTCACCATTGAATCTCCAATAGACCTTCCAATAATCGGCAGGCTTCGTCCAAGGGCGCACGACAAAATCCACTGAAGAAGTATTGAGCTTGTTGACTTCAATGACTGGTGCAGGTTCGGCTAGTACTTCAGGATACGTATCGATGATATTCTTGATCACTTGTTTTGCCAAGGCGAGATCAGCCTTATAAGGAACGCTGACGGTCAGCTCCACTCTTCTGCGTTCAATGTTCGAATAGTTTACGATGGGATTACTCCATACCAGTTTGTTGGACATGGTGATCTTCTTGTTGTCGGGAGTTGAGAGGATGACACATATCATATCCATATCAGTGACAGTCCCGCTGAACGCTCCGGCCTCTATGTAGTCCCCGATCCTGAACGGGGCGTTGATGACGATCATAACGCCGCTGAGCAGATTGCCGATGGTCTCCTGAAAGGCGAAACCGAGAATGACACCGGTGATTCCCAGACCGGCAAGAACGGGTCCCATATTCAGGCCCATGTGCTGCAGAAAGGCTATGATCAGAAAAATCCAACCAACAATATTGACCAGCTGCAGAATGAAACGAGCCATCAGGTCATTGATCTTCTTTGCCCGGGCAAGTGAACGCCTTAGGATTCGGCTCAACCATACGATGAGAATTTTTCCTACCAGGACCATGAGAAGGCCGGTGCCCAACGTAATCAGAAACGATACAGGCCCAAGTTGAGTCCACCCGTCGATCTTATACATGAGCCGGCCGAAGAACGAATCAGAAACTGCCGCCTCACTGCTTAATGCCATGATTGCTGGAAGCATATATACATCCTTTTTGAGAATAGATACTAAAAACGTACCATCAGAGCACAAAAAAGGCAAGGCAAAGAAGTTCTCCTTGCCCTGCCTTGTCAATAACTGAAAACTTGGGTTACTTGCTCAAGAGACTGTGCAGCTTCTTGGTGAAGGCAACAGGGTCCTTGGGCATCACGCCCTCTGCAAGCAGCGCCTGGTCGAGCAGTACCGAGCACAGGTCCTCGATGTACTGTGTATCATCGCTTGCATCAATCTTCATGATCATGGGATCATCGACGTTGATTTCCAGGATGGGTTTCACATCCTCGAAGTCACCTTGACCCATGCTCTTGAGAATCTGTTGCATCTGTACCGACGGGTCGTTCTCATCGACAACCACCACGGCAGGAGACTCAACGAGGCGCGAGGAGACTACTACGTCCTTGACCTTGTCACCGAGAGCCTTCTTGATCTTCTTGACCAGACTCTTTGCTTCCTTGGTCTTCTCGGTATCCTTCTCCTCTTTCAGGTCGTCCACCGCACCGCTCTTGTTGATGGCCTTCAACGGCATTTCCTTGTAGGTTCCGATCGAGCCTACAACAATATCGTCGATGTCATCACTCATGATCAGAACCTCGAAGCCCTTCTTTCGATAGGATTCAAGCAAGGGGCTTGCCTTCAGGGTTGACTCCTTTCCTCCGGCGATGTAGTAGATCGACTTCTGGTCGGCGGGCATCCGCTGCTTGTAGGAAGCAAGGCTGACATAGCCGTCCTGAGAGGAAGACTTGAAGCGAACCAGCTCAAGCAGTGCATCCCGGTTGGCATAGTCAGAGTAGAGCCCTTCCTTGAGCGGTCTGTTGAACTGTTCGATGAACTTGGTATAGAGCTCAGGGTTCTGCTCGCTGATCTTCTGGAACTCACCCAAGAGTTTCTTGACCGAGGCGTTGCGGATGGCGCTCATGACCCTGTTCTGCTGAAGAATTTCGCGGCTTACGTTCAGAGGCAGGTCCTCACTGTCGATGACGCCCCGGACGAAACGCAGATAGGTGGGAAGCAGCTCTTTGTCGTCGTCGGTGATGTACACCCTCTTCACATAGAGCTTCACACCCGGCCGATAATCGGCATGATAGAGATCGAACGGTGCCTTGGAGGGGATGAAGAACAGGGTTGTATACTCGGTGGCCCCTTCAGCACGCGTATGGACATAGAAAAGGGGATCTTCGCTGTCGTAGCTCGACTGCTTGTAGAACTCCTTGTACTGCTCATCGGTGAGTTCGCTCTTGCTGCGTCTCCACAAGGCCGAGGAGCTGTTGATCTGCTCCACCTTGTGCTCGACCTTCTTAACGGCGTTCCCTTCCTTGTCCTTCTTCTTGTCATCATAGGTTGTCTGGTCGTAGGAGAGGAAGATCGGATAGGCGATGTGGTCGCTGTACTTCTTCACCAGCTGCTCGATCTGCCAGCGGTTGGCATACTCATTGCCTTCCTCGTTCAGATGGAGGGTGATCGTGGTGCCATGGCCGTCGCGGACAGCCTCTTCCAAGGTGTAGCTGCCCTTTCCGGTGCTGCTCCACTTCCATGCCTGCTCTTCACCAGCCTTGAGGCTGATCACTTCAACCTTGTCGGCCACCATGAATGCGCTGTAGAAACCTACACCGAACTGGCCGATCAGGTTGCTGTCCTTCTTCTGTTCCTCGGTCAAAGAAGCAAGGAACTTCTTGGTTCCGCTTGAGGCGATGGTTCCCAGGTTGTCACTCAGGTCGTCATGGCTCATTCCAAGACCGTTGTCACTGATGGTCAGATTCCGTTTGTCGCCCTCTTCGGTAAAGGAGATGTCGATTCGCGGATCGAAAGAGAGACCTTTGAGTTTTTCATCGGTCAGGTTGAGATACTTAAGTTTGTCCAATGCATCGGACGAGTTGGACACCAACTCGCGAAGGAAAATTTCCTTGTGTGAGTAGAGCGAGTGGATGATGAGCTGAAGCAGCTCTGATACTTCAGTCTTGAACTTCTTTTGTTCCATCGTAGTTTCATACCTCCAAAAGGATATACGCAAACATACTGATTTTTCACGCCGTCGGCAATTGTTCCTTAACAAAAATCACAAGGTGGGCTATGCTCAATGCATGAAGTTTTCACAGCCCAGTAGCGCCCGAACGATCAATCGGCTGCGCGTGTTGAATTTGCTCGCCCAACAAGGGGAGATCAGCCGAGCCGATATTGCCAGATTGTTGGATTTGAACAAGCCCTCCACCAGTGAAATCGTGGAACAACTGCTTGCAGAGGGCCTTGTCGAGGAACAGGGCAAGGTGACCACCAGCAACGGCAGGAGACCCACTGCCCTCTCGCTGAGATCCGATGCCCGCTTGGTACTGGGAGTCGATGTTGGAAGCAGAACCACCACATTTCTGCTTGCCGACCTGCAGGGGAAAATCCTGCGGTTCGAGCGTCTGCCCACCCCGCTGCAACCGCAGCCCAAGGAGTGGGGGGAGACCATCATCAGGACCTGCATGAAACTGACCAAGTTCGCCACCACCACGATCGCCGGTATCGCCATCTCCACCTCAGGAAGCCTGAGTCCCGACGGACAGTCGATTCTCTCTCACGAGTACTGGTCTTGGGAGGATATTCCCTTGGCAAAGGCTGTTGCCGTCCACACCAAGCTCCCCACCCTGCTTGTCCACCATGTCCAGGCGATGGTTGAGGCCGAGCGTTGGTTCGGAGGCGAGCAGTCCAAGAACTTCCTTTACGTCAACTGGGGCGAACACATTGCATCGGCTTTTTATACCGGCCATTCGATTATTGCCGAGCGAAGTAGATTCGGCCACCTTCCCATCGCCCCTACCGGCTTGTGCCGTTGCGGGGGTATCGGGTGCCTGGAGACGGTGAGTGCCGGGTGGGCCCTCAGCGAGAAGCATCAAGGACTTTCAGTCAAGCAGCTTGCACAGGGCAATTCCAAGGAAGCACAGCAATCGCTTCAGGGCGCCTGTCAGGCCATGGGCATGTCCCTTATTGCTGCAAGTGTCGTAACCGGAGCACAAAAGATTATTCTCGGCGGTGGTATTGCAAATCTGGACGACCGATACCTGGAAATGGTTGCTACGTTCTATCGCGAGCATGCCCACCACGAACTTGCTTCGATTCCTATCTGCCGGTCTGCACTGAAGGACCAGAGTTCTGTTCTGGGAAGCATAGCTGTAGCACTCGATCGATGGGTGTTTCAACGGCGGATGCTGGAAACGATGCAGGACCTGGACAGTAAAAAACCGCTACTCGAAACCGAGTAGCGGCAACCTCCTTGAGAACCCCAGGACTCCTCTCCTAAGGTACGCGTCCACCCGCTGGATACTTCGGACTGGACTCGAGCAACGACACTCATGATTATTGCACGCTTTCGTCCGGCTGTAAAACGATAATTTTACAATTCTGCTACTATTTTTCAAATCCCTTGTTTAATTAGCCCGATGGTGCGAAAAAGAGCAAATAAAACAGAATTAACTGCCTTCAGTATAATTAATCATGAAGGAACCTGCATACGTTCCTGCAGAGAACACATCTTCCGCACGCTTGCGAAGCTTGACGGTGAGTTTTCCGATGGGGACATCGTCCTGAGGTCCGGCAGGGAATGTGGTATGAAACGTATCGCCATTCTCTACAAAGGTAAGTAGATTCTCCGAAGTAAGCTCCAAGGAGGTTCGAAGACTATTTACGTCATCGAGGGAAAGATCGCCGATTTGAAAGATCAACTTACCGGCCTTCTGCTTGGCCAAGTGTGAGGAGTAGCGGAAATAGATGGATTGACTGACTTCCCACTCCTCAAGGTTCGGAAACACGAAGCTAAGCAGTGCATCCTCGCGAGTCAGCTCTTCTCCGGCTTCATTATAGATGCGTATCGCTAAATCCTTGGGCTTGATCTCCCCTACAAGATAGACGGTAGCTGCAGGAAACTTGGGCATCTCTTCCGCCCCGAGGGGGAGAAATAATATAATCAACAGTACTATGGAAAGGAGCTTTTTCATGTATATCTCCAATAAATCAAAACTAGCTATATCCTAGCAAGAGAATGTAAAACTTGATAGTGGGAGAGATAAGAAAAGCTGTGCAGTTGCCTGCACAGCCCAAACTCTCAACACAAGGAGAAAAATCAGGAAGCGGAGATTGCGATAGTCACAGTTGCAGTATAAGCACCAGGGGTTGCATCACCAACATATTGACCAGCACCAATAGAAGTCCCAAGATGGTCCGTACCCGTTGCAGTTGCAGGAACAATTGTGAATGTATCTTCACCGGTATGAGTTACCGTTCCAAGGCTTGTAGCATTGTTTTCAGAGAACAACAGATAATATGACTGACCGGAAACTGGATCTATGGATACATTGCTCTTCTTGACGTCAGCAATTTTGACAATGCTGGATCCATTCGTATGCAAGAAATTTCCAACTGTCATCCTAAACTTAAAAGCGCCCTGTGCATTTGTGCGATATCCATACACAAAGGAAGGATTTGTCTCGAATGCATCAAGAATCTCAATTGAGCTCTGATATTTAACAGAGTTGACGGTAAAACCATGCTCAAGGAATTCTCCAACATTTGCCTTTAACAGAGCTTCAACACTCGTAGGAACAGTGACGGAATAGGTAGCAAACAACCCACCAACAGCAAGCAGTAGAACCAAAGCAAGTGCAATCAACTTTTTATTCATTCTCAACTCCTTTGGGAGGTAATCCTTTTATGGCACGATCCCTTTATACATGCATAGCCTACTACCGAGTCAGACTTATGTCAAGATTAGAGATATGATTTTTGATTATTTTCATAATAATTTTTTTTGAAATTTTTATATCTTTTATTTATATATATTTATCATATATCCTACTTATTACACATGTTAGACAATCATCTAAATATATCTAGATGTTAATTACGATAATGATTTTTATTAAGAAGAATATATGGTAGCAATACGGGTACTCCTGTCACAACTATGTATGTAAGTAATTGGATTTCCATAACAAAGAGGGTGCCTTTTCGGCACCCTGCTTCCCTAAACACATGAGTCTCTTAATTATTCGGGGTTATCCCGATTGAAACCGTTGATTCATACGCACCTGAAGGAGCGTTTTGTACCTGGGTTTGATTGGCAAGGACGGTCAACGTATATGCATAGGTAGCCATACCCGAGGCATTGGGAGTGAACTCCACAAGGTTGTAGGTACCGCTGGTTGAGTCCACCGGAGCTTCGCTGAGAATCGCCGCTTCACTCTCCTGTACATAAATCTTGTCGATCCCAACCTGATAGGAGGTGGGGGCGTATTGCAGGTTGAACGGTGAAACCGTAGCCGTCACCTTCAGTGGAATGGATACGTTGGTCTGGATGGCATAGGTGAAGGAAGCTCCACTGGTATTGAATGCATCGTCCACTTCGGTTGAGGAGACAATGACCTGAGAGCCCTCTGTTGTCTTGAGAAATCCGTGTACGAGGTACTCGGGAACCCTGGTGGTAAGCGAGATGGTGACTTGTGCTGGATTTACTGGAGCTGCAAAGAGACTCAGCTGAAATATAAGCAGCAACGCAATAACAGTATATCGTTTCATGAAGCTGTAGTTCCCTCCCGGAAAATCGTGCAAGAGTTTTCCCGTCATCTTCAGTTAGAACTATACTGCGAGAGAAAAACATATGTCAATACACAAGGTATTTGTCTTACATGGTTCATCACCAAAAAAGCATTTATTTTCTTATTTCTCTACATTATATATTTTTATCATGTTTCTTGCTTATGACATCTTTTTTCTTTGCAATTGAAACAATATACAGTAGATTCTCAATACATATACATCTTTATTTCCTGCATATGAGGCGATTGTTCTGTCACAATGAAAGAAGTTTTTGCTAATGTAACAAGTGATTTTGTGAAGCAAATAATCGGCATTGCGGAACAAACCACTACTTTATCAATAATTATAAACATCCAGTAAAATAAATTCTTTTTCCAAACTTATAACATATACCACTGTTAGACGATTGCTTTTCAAGATATAATAGCGTATATAAGAGGTTGTAGGATGTATACAGTTGCAACTACAGACGTCAAACGGTATCACCAAGGAAGTAGACAAGATGAGCGGAAACAACATTACAGGATCTGAGACAAAATCGACCGTAATTGCAAACAAACTCGAGGAGGAAATCCTCGCTAAAAAATATAAGGCCGGGGAGACGCTGCCAAGCCAGCACGACCTGGCAGCCCAGTTCTTCGCATCAAGCAGGAGCGTACGCGAGGCTTTCAAAAATCTGGAGGCAAAGGGGCTTATCAGCGTAAAGCAGGGCAAGAAAGCCATCGTCAAGAGCAACAGCCTCGACCAGTTTGTGGAGTCGCTCTCTGCATCCATGATCAGCAAGCAGGCTCCGGACAAGAAGCTGCTCACCGACTTGATGCAGGTACGAACGACCATCGAGGTATCTGCGGCAAGAGAGCTCTCCCGAGACCCCAACAGAATGCTGATCGTCCGGTCCCTCGACCGCGCCTGCACCAAAATGGAGCACCTGCTGCCCAGCCTCGAAACCGGCAAGGATGCAGAAGCGACCAAGCAGTTCAAGGCAACGGAGTTCGAATTCCATGCCGCTTTGATCAAGTCGAACGACAACATCATCCTCAGCAGCATCTATGAGAACCTCGCACCGCAGCTCTATGCTGCAATGGACAGGTTGCCTGAGACCTACAACGAGCAAAAAAAGAAAGTAAACGAGTACCGCTATTTGGTGGAAGCATTGGTAAACGGGCAGACCGACCTTGCGGTAGCCCTCACGCTGGTGAACCTCACCAATATCAGGGATAAATTCGAGACCCTCGACCTGTAAAAAAGGTCCTTACTTGAATAAACGCTGCCGTGGATTTTGGCAGCGTTTTTTTGTGCCGGTTGACACATCTTATCTCATATGTAACGATTACATAAGAGGTTAGTATGTATATAGCAATAATAAATATTCACGGGCTTGTTCGTAGCGAGCACATCGAAATGGGTAGAGATGCCGATACCGGGGGACAGACCCGATATGCAGTCGACCTCGTCAAGGAGCTTGCAAAGCACCTGGATGTCGAGGTGGACCTTTTCACCCGCCTGATCAAGGATGCGCGGCATGACGCCGATTATGCAAAAAGCATCGAGCCGATCGGAGAGAGAGGGCGCATCGTTCGTCTCAGCTGCGGTGGCAATGCATATGTACGGAAGGAACTGCTGTGGCCGCATTTGGATGAGTATGTAGATAATCTCATCAGCTTTTTTAGGACACAGAAGAAAATACCGGATATTTTGCATGCTCACTATGCCGATGCCGCCTATGTAGCCAATGAACTTGCAGCCTACTTTGACATCCCGCTGGTCTTTACCGGCCACTCCCTGGGAAGAAACAAGTTGGAGTACCTGAAAGAACAGAATACCAGCGAAGAAAAACTGAATCAGTACTACCATATTCAAACGAGGATCCAGAACGAAGAGAAGATTCTTGAAAAGGCAGACCTTGTCATCACCAGCACCGAGTATGAGAAGGAGAGCCTGTATGCACCGTACGAGAAGCGTAACCTATCCGTCATGCAGGTAATCCCGCCGGGACTCGACCTGGCGTCGTTCTTCCCCTACTACCATTATGAAATTCAGGATCCCTCGATCACCGAAGAGATGAAGCATGCCCAGTACTCGATGATCAAGGAGCTTGAACGCTTTCTCACCACCATGGACAAACCCTTCATCCTCGCCCTGTGCCGACCTGATGGAAGGAAGAACATCGACCAGCTGATCGAAATCTACGGCAAAAGCCAACGATTGCAGGCACTTGCCAATCTGGTCATTGTCGCCGGCATCCGTGATGACATCTCCACCATGGAAGAGGGAGAGAAGCAGGTGCTCACCGACATGCTGCTCTTGATGGACCGTTACGACTTGTATGGGAAAATGGCCATACCCAAGCATCACAACCCTGATTCGGATGTCCCGGAAATCTATAGGCTTGCCGCCATGAAACGAGGCTTGTTCGTCAGTACAGCCGCCTTGGAGAACTTCGGCCTGACCTTCATCGAGGCATCTGCAGTCGGCCTCCCCTTCGTTGGAACCAACAAAGGAGGGGTGCAGGACATCCAGAAGAATTGTGAAAGCGGAATCCTCGTCGACATAGGTGATCACAAACATGTGGAACAAACCATCCACGACCTGCTCACCGATGCAAATCTGTGGGATACATTGTCTCATAACGGAGTTGAACGGACCCGGACGGTCTACAATTGGGAGGCCCATGCAGAGAGATACCTGCACGCCCTGAAGAGCATCAAAACCGACAAGACACCGCTGCCAACACTTGAGAAGCGGCTTGGTTCGATCAAGCACCTTGTGGTCTGCGACATCGACAACACCCTTACCACCGACCAGGCTTCGGCACAGAGACTCATTGCGGCCCTCAAGGAGCATCACCAGCATCTGGGTTTTGCCGTTGCAACCGGGAGAAACATCGATTCCGCCCTGTCCATTCTCAAACAGTACGGCTATCCGAATCCGGACATCCTCATCACCTCCGTCGGCAGCGAAATCCACTATGGACGACAGGCAATGCCTGACAAGGGGTGGGCTGATTACATCAAGCGCGCGTGGAAACCGAAGGCGATCATGGATGCCCTGCAGGAATTCAAGGAGCTCGAATTGCAAACAGAGGAAGGTGCCCAACGCACCTACAAAGTCAGCTATACCGTCAAAGCGGGTACAGATACGGCACTACTGGTTAAAAACATCAAGGAAGCCTTGCATAAGGGTTCGGGCAAACAGCATATCATCCTCTCGCATGACACCTATCTGGACATCCTTCCCTACCGTGCCGGCAAGGGAAATGCAATCCTCTACCTGGCTTGGAAGTGGGGCATCGCCGAACAGGATATCGTTACGGCCGGCGACAGTGAGAATGACCGAGACATGTTCACCAAGGGCCTTTCGTCGATCATTGTGGCAAACCACGAGAAGAGCCTTGCCAAACTCCGAAGAACCAAACATCGGTTCTTCGCATCCAAGGCGGAAGCGGCAGGGGTGCTTGAAGGCCTTTCGCACTTCGGCATAATTGAGTAATGCAGTCCATGCGAGTAAGGTTCTTCTGTGTGGGAGAACCTTATTTCTTGTATTATCTGGATGTACAAAGCAAGAAAGAAGTACTTCAATCCTATGTCCGATGTTGGGGTTTGACTAACTAACTTATTACACGAATTACAACTGATGACATCAATTATTTTTTTGATATCCAAGTATTGCATATAGTTAGAAACTATACTATAGTTGGCGTGTAAGCAAACATAGAACGTATGACATGGTTGGGTCTTACATTGCTTCGCTCAACAAGGAAGAAGAAATGGACTACATTTCACAAACAAAATCAGCAAGAATTGCTTCATCCTTGGAAGAAATGATCTTGGACAACCGTCTTAAAAGCGGATCATTCCTACCATCACAGCAAGTCCTTGCCGATCAATTCAATACATCGAGCCGCCCCATCCGTGAAGCTTTGAAGCTTCTCGAAGCCAAGGGGTTGGTTATTATTTCACAAGGACGAAGGGCCCAGGTCAGGAGCAACAATCTCGACCAATATGTCGAGTCCATCTCCACCACCATCGTAAACAGCAAGATAAGCCAGGCAAAACTGATGCGAAACCTCATGCAGGTGCGTATCACCGTCGCCACGAGTGCCGCCAGGGGCTTCAGCCGCTTGGAGAACCGTGACGAGTACCTTGCCCAGCTTTGGAATTCCAGCAACCGTATGGAAGCCTCCGTTCCCCATATCTTCCAAAAGGATGCCAAGGCTCATGCCGAATATCTGAAGGCGGAAGCCGATTTTCACAGAACCTTGGTATTTGCAAACGGCAACCAGATTCTCTCCTGCATTTATGACAATCTATCACCGCTTCTGGATACGGCGATGAACTCAATCAAGTTCACCCCTGTCCAGATGGAAAAACGTTCCAAGGACTACTCGTATCTGTGTGAAGCGCTGCAGAACGGACAGACCGACCTTGCAGTCGCCCTGGTGCTGGTCACCCTCACCACCTTGGAAACCAAGGTGATGGACCACTATCCGGATGAAAGCATGGCGATGATCTCATACGCCTGACCGTCCTGCTTTGGCAAGAATCCTCTCGCGTGATATAGTCACGTGGGAGGATTTTTTATGGACGAATGCATCATGCAGCTCGAGCATGCGACAGTCCGCCGCTCAGGCGTACCCATTCTCGACGATATTTCTTTTCAGGTTAAGCGCAACGAGCATGTTGCAATCATCGGCCCCAACGGGGCCGGCAAGAGCACCCTGGTGCAACTGCTGAGCGAAGAGATACATCCGCTGTACTCTCCCCGGACCAAACGTATCCTCTTCGGCAAAGCCAAGTGGGAGGTCTTGAGCCTCAGGGCCCATCTAGGCATTGTATCCCAATCGCTTCAATACCTGTGCAACTCAAGCTACAAGGGATGGGAGATTGTCATCTCCGGGTTCTTCAGCTCCATCGGACTTGATTTCCATCATCACTGTAACGACCGGCAAATGCAAAAAATGGAGGAGACCATGCACCGATACGACGCCTGGCACCTTCGGGACAAGCAGATGAACCGCATGTCCAGCGGCGAGGCTCGAAGAATCCTCCTGGCACGGGCGAATGTGCACGATCCACAGGTGATGCTGCTCGATGAGGCTGTTTCCAATCTCGATTTCCCAAGCCGCTCTCAGTACCGTTCGACACTTGAGCAGCTTGACAGGGAGGGGAAAACCATTATCCTTGCCACCCATGAACTGAGTGAGATCATCCCCGCCATCAACCGCATCGTGGTCATGCAGCATGGCCGTATTGTAGCCGACGGGCCGAAACGTGAGATTCTCAACGAGCAATTGCTGTCCGAAGTCTATCAAACAAAGGTGTTCATCGATGAGCGGGAAGGCTTGTTCAGCGCGTGGTGCTGATGCATTTATTCCACGAACCACCCTTTGTGTAGTATTATTGAAGCAAGAACAAAACAAGCGAGGTCACCACATGAAGCGTTGTTCCATCATCATTCACAGCGTAAGCGGCAACTGCTACATCATTGGCTCCTACCTTAAGGAACTGATGTCCGCACGAAATGTCGATGCCAGGCTGTATCGGGTTGAAGACCCTGATTTGCATATCTGGGCGAACACCCAAGAGACGACCAATGATTTCTATGAAGATATCCTGGCGCTGCCGATCGTCAGTACCTCGACGCTCCTGAAAAGCGACATGGTGATTCTTGGCAGTCCCACCCGCTTTGGCAATATTTCAGCGGAGATGAAGACGTTCCTCGACACCACCCTGCCCTTGAGCAAGGACAAGAGCCTGGAAACCAAGTTCTTCGCCTGCTTCACCAGCTGCTCGAACTCCACCTGTGAAGGTGCCCATACCTTGACTGCCATGATCTATTGGGCCCAGTCGATGGGGATGCTGCACATCCCGTTCGGGGTTCACGACGAGCTTGACTTCTGCGACCAGCCGGTCGGCGGAATCGTCCATCTCGCAGGCAAGGAAGGCGCCATCCGACCCAGCGACAGGCTGGGCAAGGAGATGGAAGTATACGCCGATATTCTAAGCGCGTATATTCAGGAATAGGAAGAGAAAGTACCGGGGGAAGTGCACAGAGCACTTCCCCTACTTCTTTGAGAAGAAATACTTTACCCGGTTCAACCAACGCTCGGCACGTCCTCTCCCATAGCGCATCTTGTAGTCGGACGTGGCACTCTCGATGCTCACTTCCTGGCTGCCGCTCATGTGCTTGAGGTTGTCCCAATGCCTGACAATCCACATGTAGAGGTCGGCTTCGGTATTACCCGGGAAAGAAGAAAGCAACTTCTCCCTGCGCACCTCTTCGATGATCGGCTGATACACATTCTCATACCACGACACCGCCCCGGCTTGAAAACTCAGCTCCTCACTCTTTCCCTCATTCAGATAGTACTTATGCACCAGAATATGGTTGACCATCTCAGGGTAGGATCCCGGGGAGGTGAACTCAATTTGGTCCATGGGCAGATAGGAAGGATTGTATTGCTCCAGAAAGCGCTTGCGTTCATAGTCGATCACACGCTTTCTCAGCTGTTTCATCGTAAGGCCCGCCTCAAGCGGAATCTGGCTGTCCAGCTCAACGACCTCGGCATCGATGAACTCAACACCTTGGGTCTTGGCCACTGAAACCCGATGGTTCCCGTCCCGAACGAAATACCACTGCCCAAGCTTGTACACAGAAATGGGGGGAAGGTTCACATATTCCTTGACCGCCCTGTCGATGCTCCGCCAGCGGGCTCTGAGCAACTCCTTCTTCGGATAGAAGGCCAGTGAAAAGTCCTGGTACCGCCCTTCACTTCCGATTATCTGCTTGACGGGAATGGTTCGCATTCCCAGATATGTCTCGTTTCGAGGTTTTATCAACTCGGTAACTGCATAAAAGCTCAATAAATCAGAGTTCTTCCATGCCAGACCGCTGAGCAAGGACTGGATTCGCCCGCGGCTGCGGGCTTTCTCAAAGTCCTCATTCGTCTGGGAAAGCAAATCAGTCCCTATTCTTCCCATGCTTGCTCCCTCTCCCCAATTTCTGGTCCTGCAGTATATAACTTTGGAAGATATTAATCACCTGTGTTTGTTTGTATACATGGTGACGGTTTGCATTCATATCGTGCAAATGGATGTGTCCATGCAGAAGGTACTTGGGCTTGAACCACTGCATGAAGGTCAGGAATGTAGAAAAACCCTGATGACAACGATCGGTGTCGTCACCGAGGCCCAACGGGGCTGCGTGGGTGACCAGAATGTCTACATACCGTCCATGAAACACTCTATTGAACAGAAGTCGGGGTGCCATCTTGAGCATTCTGAAAAACATTTCCTGCTCGGTGAATTGATGCTTGCCCTTGTTGTAGCGCATCGAACCGCCCAGGCCGGCAACGATGAGGTCCTGCTTGCGGTAGTAGAGCACCTTTCCGTCGACGTAGTCTCCACCGAAGCTGGGAAGCACCTGCATTTTTCCGTCGGTGTATCCATATTGCATGATCGGCTGGGCATTCGAGGTGAATTGATGAAGGAACTCAAGGTTATGATTACCAAACACAAAGAAAAGCGGTTTGTTCAGGCTGGAGATGATGAACTCATAGTACTTGAGCGGAAGATCGCCCGCTGCAATGACGACATCGACGTCTGCATACCGTGAAGCTATGTTTTTGGAGTAGACCAATGGATCGGTTTCGTCGGCAATACACAAAATTTTCATGCATCACCCCGCTAAGTATCCAGCATCGATGGTGATCACCTGTGCTGTCATGGCCGTACATCGGCTCAAGAACTGAACCGCCAAGGACACCTGGTCGGCATCGACCAGACAGCCCAACAATGCACGCTGTTCATAAAGCTTTCTCAACGGATTGGTCTCATCAAGGTAGGGAGCCTCGAGCAAGCCGGGTGCGACAGCGTTCACCCTGACAAGGGGGGCGAGTTCACGAGCAAGGCTCATGGTGTATGAGACCACCGCTCCTTTGGATGCATCGTAATGGACGGTTCCTCCGAAGCCCGGATGGAACGCGTTGATGCTGGCAACATTGATGATAGAGCCCTTGGAGGCCTGAAGGAAGGGAGCCATGCGCTTGGTCACGCGCATGAGGCCTGTAACATTAATGTCAAAAATCCGCTGGATTTCCTCGGTCTGGAGCTCCTCCACCGAAAAGACTGAGAACACACCGCTGTTGTTGACAAGGACATCCAGGCTCTGGATTTTACTTGCAACATCATCGATGCTTGCTTGGTCTGTGACATCGAGCCGGACAGGAACCAGAGAAGAACCCAACTGCCGTACAAGCTCTTGTGCCTTCTGCTCGCCACTGGAATATCCGCAATAGACCATTGCACCCTCTGCAATGAACCTGCTGCAGACGGCTTTTCCCAGGGTACTGGTACCTCCACTGACCAGGACGTGCTTCATCACTCCTCCTTGCTCAGAAACTCCTCGATGCTGCTGCAGGATGGATACTGCACAAGCAGGGATCGATCACCCTGCCTGTAGGACTGACCATCGTAGGGGGGAACCATGGTGGTCGCACACAAGGTCCATCCATCCTCCTGTACAGGTTTTGTTCCCTGCCAACATCCCCCTTCGACGGTAATAACCGGGTCATAGCCATCGCTGGCCCTCCCCAGAATTCTCTCGGTGTGGCTACCATCGGGTTGGAGCACCAACTGCCGGGCTTCACAGCCTTCAAGAAAGTACCAGACTTCTGCGGTAGGCAAAAAATGGAGGGAAGAGAAGCTTTGGCCGGTCATCAGATAGTATATGGTGCTGCCTAAAGCCGCACCATTGTCGCTAAACGTATACAAGCGGCGAAAGTACCCGCCTTCGCCTTGAAGCGGCTGCAATTGCAGTTTCTGAATCAGCTTCTCTACCTCTCTCTTCATACCGGCCATTGTTTGGTAACGTTGCGGACCAGAAGGGTAAATGCTTCCTTCACCCGATCGCCCGTCTCCATCACTTCGGTGTGGTTCAGTGGTTGGTCGAGAATTCCAGCCGCCATGTTGGTGATGCAGCTGATTCCCAGCACCTTCATCCGCATATGACTGGCCGCCAAGGCTTCGGGCACGGTGGACATACCCACCGCATCGGAGCCGAGGATGCGGGCCGCTCGAATCTCGGCCGGGGTCTCATAGGAGGGCCCGGCAAAGAACATATACACACCTTCTTGGAGGGTTATGCCCAACCGCTTCGCTTCCTCGCGGGCCAGAGCGGAAAGCTTTTTGTCGTAGGCATTGGTCATATCGAAGAAGCGCTCGCCCAAGCTGTCGTAGTTCGGACCGCGCATGGGGCTGTCTGCAATGAGTTTGATATGGTCCACGATCAACATCAAGTCACCGGGCTTATAGGAGGTGTTCACTCCACCGGCGGCATTGGTTACCAACAGGTTGTTGATCCCCAAGGCGTGCATGACCTGAATCGGGAACACCACCTGATCCATCCCATAACCTTCATAGTAGTGGAAACGACCCTGCATGCACATGACCCGCTTGCCTTCCAGCGTCCCCACAACCAGCTTTCCCTTGTGGCCGAAGACCGTGGAGACGGGAAAGTAGGGAATATCCTTGTAGGAAATTGCAACAGCATCCTGCAGCTCATCGGCCAAGCCACCCAGGCCGCTGCCCAGGACCATGCCGATATGCACCGGATCGCTGCCGATCCGGGATGTGATATACATTGCAGCTTCCTGCATTTTATCCATGAGTTTGTCCATTCATTCCTCCAATTCGAAATTCTTAGAAAGGTTCTCCCGATGCCTTCGGGGCAGCGGAATTCTTTGAGAATAGCACCAAGGCAAGCAAGGTCGCCACATACGGGAAAACCTTGAAGAAGACAGGAGGCACGACCGCCAGCGAAGGAATGACCTGGCTGACGTTCGCAATGGTGGTTGCGATGCCGAAGAAGAACGTAGCTCCCAAAATCCCAAGCGGCTTCCACTGTCCGAAAATCAAGGCGGCAATGGAGAGGAAGCCCAGGCCCGCGACCGTTCCATTGAACTCCCCGGAGTAGGTGATCAGGATGACCGAGCCACCCAAACCAGCCAAGGCTCCACTCATAATGACACCGAAATAACGCATGCGATATACATTGACACCAGCCGATGCAACGGCTGAGGGGTGCTCACCGCACGCTCTGAGCCGTAAGCCGAAACTGGTTTTATACAGCAGGATCCAAGAAAGACCCCAAATTGCAAGGCACAGCCAGGTAGTCCAATAGGATTGACTGAAAAACAGCGGACCGATGATGGGAATCTGAGAAAGGACGGGAATGTTCTTGCGAACGATTCCCATGAGGATGCGTACGTTGCCGCTTCCGCTGATGGTTCTGGCCAAATACACCGTTAAAGCAGCAGCCAGCATGTTGATGGCCGTCCCGCTGATAACCTGGTCCGCCTTCAAGTTGATCGAGGCGAAGGCATGCAGAATGCTGAACACTGCTCCTGCTGCCACACCGACAAGAATGCCAACCGGAAGAGCTTGTACACCCAAGGTGGCTTCAGTCATTTTGATGGTAATTGCGCTGGCAAAGTACCCTACCAGCATCAAGCCTTCCAATCCAAGGTTGGTGACACCGCTTCGTTCACTGTACAAGCCTCCGAGGGAGGTCATCAACATGGGAATCGTATAGGCAATGGCATAAGGGAAAATGCTGACCAAAGTGTTCCACATATTACTGACCCTCCTTCTTCTCTGCAGTCTCCGGTACTGCTGCTTTTTCCTTCGCCTTGTTTCCCTGCCTCTTGAGCATTGCATCCCAGAAGCGCTTGAACAGCACGCTGGTTGCAGTGAAGTAGATGATGACGGCAATGATGGTATCGGCAATCTCAGGCGGCACGCTGGTCATGGCGTTCATAAACCCCTTGCCCGACTGCAGAATGCCAAAGAATAATGAACTGAACAACACCCCCAATGGAGTACTGGCTCCCAACAATGCAACTGCAATGCCATCAAAACCTTGGGAGGGCATTACGCCGATCTGCATATTGCGCGAGTACCCGGTATAGAAGGAAAGGCCTGCCAGACCGGCAAGACCGCCGGCGATCATCATGGAGATGACGACATTGCGGTTCACCTTGATTCCCGCATACTCGGCACAGAAGCGGTTCGATCCGACAGCCTTCAGGCCGAAGCCCAAGGTGGTCTTATCCAGAATAAACTTGATGATGAGCACTGCGGCAATGGCAACAAAGAAGGCAAGGTTCATATACGAACCGTTGAACAGCTTGGTCAGCCAAGGGGACCTCATGGACTGACTGACAGCAATGCTTGCACTCTCGGTCTCAAGCGAAGGCCCCTTCAGATAAGCAGGTATGAAATAGTAAATCGACCAGTAGGCGATCCAGTTCATCATGATCGTTGCCACTACTTCATGCACATTGAACTTTGCTTTTAAAAATCCCGGAATGATTCCCCACAAGGCTCCTCCAAGAAGAGCAGCTCCAATAAGCACCACCAGAAAGAGAGGACGCGGCAGAAAGACCTTGTGTGCCACCAACGTTGCACACAGTCCTCCGATGAGCATCTGCCCGGAGGCCCCGATATTGAACAACCCTGTCTTGAATGCGAAGGCAACCGAAAGCCCGACCAGCATCAAGGTGGTGGCTGTAGCCATGGTATTGCCGATGCGCTCGATATTCATCAAACCACCACGGAACAAATACCAGAATCCGGTAAACGGGTTGCTGCCGATCAAAGCCATCAGAATCGCTCCGGCAAGCAGTCCAAGAACCGTTGCACTTGCTGCGACGAGGAAGGCATTACTCTGTTTTTCTCGTTGTTTCATGGGTTTCATTGGGCACCTTCCTTTCGCTTCACGCCCGCCATCATGAGGCCGACTTCCTCCTCATTGGTCTCACTGGTCTTCACCACATCAATCAATTCGCCGCTGTTCATGACAGCAATCCGGTCGGAAAGATTGAAGATCTCATCCAGTTCAAAGGAAACCAGCAGGACTGCATGGCCTTTGTCCCGATGGGCTACAAGCTGAGAGTGTATGTATTCAATGGCTCCGACGTCCAGGCCGCGGGTGGGTTGAACTGCAATCAGAAGCTCGGGATCCCCTACGACTTCACGTCCGACAATAAGCTTTTGCTGGTTGCCTCCGGAAAGCTTTCCAGCAAGAGAGTAAATGCCTTCACCGCTGCGTACATCAAACTGATCAATCACCTTCTGGGCGTACTCATGCAGGTATTCTGCATCGAGCAGGCCGTTCTTACTGAAGGGTCGGTGGTAGTACTCTTTGATGGCAACATTATTGAACAGCGAGGAGGCCATGACCAGTCCGCGCTTTTGCCGGTCCTCGGGAATATGCCCGATACCGATCTCATTGCGCTTTCTGATATCTGCATTGGTGATATCGTTGCCGTCCAAGGTAATGGTTCCCCCCTCAATGAGCCTCAATCCGGTGATGGCCTCGATCAATTCAGTCTGGCCGTTGCCGTCAACACCGGCGATGCCTACAATCTCGCCGGCTTTCACCGAGAGGGAAATATCTTTTACTCCAACCAATTTCTTATTGTTCAAAACCTTGAGGTCATGCAGGTCCAAAATCACCCTGCCCACTTGTGCGGGTTTCTTGTCAACCTTGAAGTTGACAGGCCTGCCGACCATCATGGAAGCCATTTTGGAGGCACTGGTGGACTTCACATCGACCACTCCAATCAGCTGTCCGCGACGGATGATCGTACAGCGGTCGGCAACCGCCTTGATCTCATTGAGCTTGTGCGTTATGAGAATGACCGACTTGCCTTCAGCTACCAGATTACGCATGATCTGCATCAGATCCTCGATCTCCTGGGGAGTGAGGACGGCCGTCGGTTCGTCGAATATGAGAATCTCGGCATCACGATAGAGCATTTTCAGGATCTCAACCCGCTGCTGCATTCCCACCGTGATATCCTCGATGATCATATCAGGATCAATATTCAGCCCGTACTTCTCGGAGAGGGCCTTGATCTTCTTGGATGCACCCTTGCGGTCGAGGAAGAACTTTCCTTCCTTTCCAAGAATGATATTTTCCGTAACAGTGAAGTTGTGAACCAGCTGGAAGTGCTGGTGCACCATGCCGATGCCCAGATCATTGGCATCGTTGGGGCTATGGATATGAACTTCCTTTCCCCGAACCAATATTTTTCCCTTGTCTGCATGGTACAAACCAAAGAGGATGCTCATCAGGGTGGACTTTCCTGCCCCGTTCTCGCCTAAAATGGCGTGAATCTCCCCCTGCTCTACTTGCAAGGTGATATCATCGTTGGCTACGATACCGGGGAACTCCTTGCGAATGTTCAACATTTCAATGACATGACTCATCGGTGGACTCCCTATGAGGACACGCTTGGCGTGTGTTATATGCAATACCTTAGGTAGTACAGAAGGGCCACCGATAGATGGTGGCCCTTGATGATGGCATCAAGCAAGCGCTTACTTGAACAGTCCGTCGCCGACGGCGGCGACCTTGATCTCTCCGCTCTTCATCTTTGCATAGACCTTTGCAACTTCATCGGTCACGCTCTTGGTGAGGTTCGGATTCGTGACAGGAATACCAACACCGTCGTTGGTTGCGTCGAGGTGCAGAATCTGTCCGGCAGGATAAGTTCCGTTCAGCTCGGCTTCGATCATGTCATAGGAAGCGCGGTCGAGGTACTTCATGGCGCTGGTGAGGATGATGGACTTTCCGTTGGGCATAACGCCTTCAGGGTACTGGTCTACGTCAACACCGATGACCCACACGTTCTGGCCGCTGGAAGCACGGTTCTTTGCCTCGTTGATGACGCCGACACCGACGCCTCCGGCTGCTGCAAAGATTACGTCAACACCGCGGTCGTACATGGAAGCAGCAATCTGCTGGCCGGCACTTACGTTGTCAAAGCTGCCCTGGTACAGGTTGTTCTCCTGCTTCATGGCAATCTTGGTGCCGAAGTTTGCATTGGCGTACTTGACGCCCTGCTGGAAGCCCCAGTTGAACTTCTGTACAGCGGGAATCTCCATACCACCGACGAAACCAAAGTCGCCTTCCTTGACCTGGAGGGCTGCAGCAAAACCGGCGAGGAAGCCGGATTCGTGTTCCGCCCAATAGACGGCGACAACGTTCTGCTCAATGCGGAAGACGGAGTAGTCGGCACTGTGCGGCTCGCCGTCGAGGATGACGAACTTTACCTTGGGATACTTGTCCTGGGCTTCAAAAATTGCAGTTTCAAACTTAAAGCCGGGAGTAATGATGAAATTGTAACCTGCATCGACGAGGTTGCCGATTTCCTTGAGGTAGTCAGCTTCGGTAGTTCCGGCGGGCTTGAGGTATTTGACGTCCAGACCGTAGTCTTTGCTCGCCCTCAGAATTCCTTCCCAGGTTCCCTGGTTAAAAGATTTGTCGTCAATCGTACCGGCATCGGTAACCATTCCGACGCGAAGATTGCTCTTTTTGGCTGCGCCCTCGGCAGAACCCTGGGCAAATGCCACGGTTCCGAGCAACAGGAAGATACAAAGTACTACAGTCAGTTTCTTCATTCCGTTCTCTCCTATTTTGTGTTTTTTCACAAAGAGTCTATGTAACATCATTCTACAATCACCGTGTAGCCTTGTCAAACAAAGAAATACGGTCTCCTATAAGAGAAAATTGCACAAACCATTATGAAAACAATACTTATTTCCGATTGAAGAGGAATGATATTGGACTTGCGTTTACAACACTACAAACAGCATGAAAATGCTACAGTTTGTTCGTAAAAAAGCTCCCGACAGGGAGCTTTCACAATGAGCCTCAGCGACTCTGTTCTGCCTCAAGGCAGGCAAGGATGAACGGACCCACCCCCTTGAAATCATCCTCCACCACCGGTTCACAGATATAGTAGTGGAACGTACCGTCGCGATAGGGATTTCCCCCCAAGCCTGCAACACTGCAGATACCGCCAAGGTGCAGTTGACCTTTGTCATCCTTTCTCAGGTATGTGGCCTTAATCCCCTCAAGAGCCTTCAAAGCTTGTTTGCGGTAGTGCTCCTTGGAGATGAGTCCGGTTCGAAGAGCCTTGAGCAGGCTGTAGGCGAACATGCCGGTACACGAAGTTTCCAGATAGTTGCCGTCCTGTCCAGCCTTGTCCACCACCTGATACCACATCCCGCTCTCATCCTGATATGCAAGCAACGCATCGAGCACGGACACAAGAATCTTTGCCAGTTCTCCCCGCTTGGGGTGCATGGAGGGCAGGAAATCGAGAACATCCAGGATGGCCATGCAGTACCAACCGATTGCTCTTCCCCAGAAGTGGGGGGACAGCCCGGTTTCAATGTCCGACCATCGTTGGCCCCGCGATTCATCGAAGGCATGGTAGAGCAATCCGGTCTTTTCATCACGCAGTGTCTGGTACACCTTGATGATCTGGTCGACAATGTCGTCGAAGCCTGCAGTGTCGCCGCTGACCTTGCAGAACTGGGCATTGAAAGGTCCCTGCATATAGACACCGTCCAGCCAAATCTGCCAAGGATAAATCTCCTTGTGCCAAAAAACACCGCCAAGCGTCCTGGGCTGGGTTGTCAACTGCTGTTTAAGCAGTTTGGCAGCAAGCAGAAAGCGATTCTCCTTGGTTTGTTCATACAGGGCGAACAAATTCCTGCCTGCGTTGATCTGGTCGAGATTGTATTCACCCAGTCGGTACGTCGCAATCCGCCCATCACCGGCTATCATGGGATCATACATGGAATATGCCCAATCAAAGAAGTCGTTCCTGCCGTATGCTTTTCCCACCAACAGGCAGCTGTGTATTACCAAGCCATGTTCATAGTGCCAGCGCATCTGTGAAGGCTTGTACCGTGCAATCACACTTTCGGCCATTGCCAGTGAGAGGTGTTCACCCCAGTCCATCATGCGTATATTCCTATTGTCGAGGCTAAAACCGACCACCCCCTCCTTAAAGGAGGCGGCCGGAACCAATGTGCATACCGCTCTTAGTTGAGCAGGTTGTTTTCCTTGGCAAAGGCAACACCCTTGTCATTCCAATCCTGTCCGCCGAGCTTCTTGAACTCGTCGAGCCACTTGTTCCAGTTGTCCTTGTTGAGCACGCGCTTGCCGGTGATGAACTCGCTCAGACCCTGCTCGTAGAAACGCTTGAGATCGGCGTTGGGAATCGGAAGCGTATCCGAGCCAATGGCTGCAGTCCATTCCTTGGTCTGCATTTCCCGCATGACATCGAGGGCGGACATCTGCTTCTTGCTGGTCTCGGTGACGTACTTCGGATAGCGGGCATAGAGCTCGATGTCGCCGTTGTAGAACACCATGTTACGCAACTGAGTGACCGTCTGGCCGCCGGGGGCGCTGAAAGCAAGGTTTGCATCAGGAAGGTTGGCTGCCACAGGGATGCCGTTGGCATCCTTGGTGTAGTTCACCCCTTCGACACCCCAGCCGAGCAGATAGTAGCCTTCATCGGAAGCCATCCACTCCAAGAGCTCTGCAATCTTGTCCTTCTTGCCTTCCTTCTCGGCCTTTGCACTGACGGCATAGATGCGGAAGTTGGCGGTATACGGGCCAATCGAGGCCTTGCCCTTCGGTCCCTTTGGAGCATCAATGACTATCCATTGGCCGTTGGGGAAGTTCTTGTCAAACGGAGCATAGTTCGATTGTGCGGCAAATGCAGCGTTCTGTTCGCGCATGATTCCGAAGCGACCCTGTTTCCAAGCAGCACGGAAGTCGTCCTTCTTATAGGCAAGCCAGTTGGGATCGATGATGCCTTCGTCGACCATCTGCTTCAGATAGGCCATGGCATCATAGAATTCGGGCTTGAGGAGGTTCAGGCCGGCTCCGGCTGTGGTCATGTTCCACGTACCATCGACACCGAAAGCACCAAAGATCGGTTCAAGGCGGCGCCCGGGCCAAGCTTCATAGTTGTTGATCTCCTGGAAGGCACCATAGCCGTAGGTGTCGTTCTTCCCGTTTCCATCCGGATCCTTGAAGGTGAAGGCGCGCATGACTTCCAGCAGTTCATCGGTGGTGGTGGGAACGGCCAGGCCGAGCTTGTCAAGCCAATCCTTGCGGACCAACAGGCCTTCGTTCTTGATGATGGAACCCGGATCGGCCAAACCGTAGGTCTTTCCGTTGAAACGGGCATGGCTTCGGCTTACTTCATCGTAGTGGGTCTTGGTGCGGATCGGCATCTTTGCATACATGTCGTCGACCGATGCAATCAAGCCCTGGGGAACCAAGCGTGTCAGCACATCGCGGCGGACCATGAACAGGTCGGGAAGGTTGTTGGCAGCGGCAGCAGCCTGCACCTTGACGTCCTGATCGCTTTCGTTTGAAGGAAGCGCAGTCAGCTTGAGATCGATATTCAGCTTATCCTTGATAATCTGAAAGCCAACCCAATCAGCCGGAGGCGGGCCGGCTTCGGTGATGGCGGCGCCATACCACAGCTCGACGGTCACCGGGCCTGCGGGCTTTGCAGCCTCGGCGGCACCCTGACTGAAAAGCGGGAGAGAGACGAGAGACAGCAACGCGATAAGAGCGATGCATACGATACACTGTTTCTTCATAACAAATCCTCCTTATGGAATACCAAACCACATATACTCGAATCAAACCGGGAAGCAGGCTCAGCCCTTTACGCTTCCCAGCAAGGTTCCCTTGGTGAAATACTTTTGGATGAACGGATAGGCGATAACCATCGGAATGGCGCTCATAAAGACCGAAGCGGCCTTGATGGCTGCAATCGGAGCATCGCCGAACGCGTTCACCTCAACATACTCGTTCATACCACTTGCCATCAGGATGTTGCGCAGCAGAATCGGAAGCGGCTGCAGTTTGTTGCTGTTGAGGTAGAGCATTGCATGGAAGAAGTCGTTCCAGAACGATACCCCGTAGAACAGGCCGATGGTCATGATGATGGCCTTGCTCAAAGGCAGGATGATCAAAAGCAGAACCTGAATCTCTGTAGCACCATCGATACGTGACGACTCCTTCAGTTCGTTGGGAATACCCTCGAAGAAAGAGCGCATGATCAGGCAGTTGTAGGTGCTGATCGCCCCCGGCAGAAAGACTGCAGCCAGCTTGTCGATCAAGCCTAGGTTGGTGACTAACAGGTAGGAAGGAATCATGCCGACATTGAAGACATACGGAATAATGATCAGCAGGTTCAGGTACCGCCTTCCAGGCAGGCTGTGAATTGAAAGGACATAGGCAAGGGGGATGGTCAACAGCAGGGCTGTGGCGACACCCCCGATGAGAATCTTGATACTGTTGCCGAAGGCGAGGATGAACCCTGCATTGCCGAGCAGCGCTTCATATGCGGATGTCGACCAGTTCCAGGGAGCAAGGAACATGCCTTCAAGGTTGTTGCCTATGTAGTCATTGGGTCTGAAGGAGAGCGTGATCGTACTCCAAAGGGGAACGGCGATGATGATCAACAGGACAACGAGGAAGACATCAACGACGAGGTTGAAACTATGGTCGGCCGCGGTGGGTTTCACCGCCACCGAGGTGAATCGGTTGGATTGTTTCTTTTTTGCCATCATCAGCCTCCTAGTAAAGAGAGTTTCCGCCGAAGCGTTTGACCAGACGGTTGGAGCCGAGGATCAGGAACATACCGATGACCCCCTTGAACAAACCGACGGCCGTTGCGAGTCCAAACTGGAATTCCAGCAGGCCTTGGCGGTACACCCAGGTATCGATGATGTCGGCAACCGAAAGAACCGGTGTCGAATAGAGCATGAAAATCTGGTTGAAGCCTGCGTCCAGAATGGTTCCCAGTCTGAGCAGGACGACAATGACGATGACCGGTCGGATGGAAGGAAGGGTGATGTAACGAACCCGTTGCCAGGAGTTTGCACCCTCAACCAAGGCAGCCTCGAACAAGGAAGGATCGATGCCCATCAGAGCGGCGATGAAGATGATGGCGCTCCAGCCCATCTCCTTCCATGCATCACTGAGAATGACAATCCAGGGAAAAGCATTGGTATTGGTCAAGAAATCGATGGGCTTTCCGCCGAACAGCTTGACGATGTCGTTTAAGATTCCATCACCGGGAGCCAGCAGGGCAAGAAGAATGCCGTACATGATGACCCAGGAGAGAAAGTGTGGAAGGTAGGCCAGTGTCTGCACCACCTTGCTCAATCTCGGGCGGTTGCTCTCATACAAGGAGATTGCCAGGATGATGGCAAGCGGCAGGCTGAAGACCAGCTTGCCGAAGCTGTACATCAGCGTATTGCGCAGCAGTTCGACAAAGTAATAGGAGTTGACGAAGGTCTTGAAGTGTTCCAACCCTAACCAGCGACTGCCCAACACCCCGTCGAGGGCCATGTAATCCTTGAACGCTATCTGACCGTTGAAGATAGGCACGTACTTGAAAATAATGTAGTACACGAAGGGGATTGCCAAAAGGACATAGACCGACCTATGCCGCTTGACATCCCGCATCAACTGATTGAATTTGCTTCTTTCTGCCATACGCTTGTGCATCCTTACAGCCTAAGCATAGGGCAGAGGAACGGGGATTATGCAGAGCGGCTCTTGTACTTTTCCGACCTTTTTGCCTGTTTCCCCTTACGATGACAGGCAGAAAGTGCCGTCATTTACAGCAATACCAGCCTCTCGGTACTACAGGGATTAAAAAACATGCATTATACTAGGGTATGGGTTTCGTGTGTACCAGAACAACCGTTTGAAGGAGACATCCCATGAGAAAACTCGTTGTTGCCGCCTTGATCCTCACCCTGCTTCTACCGTCGGTTCTTGCCGATCAAAATGAAACGCAAGAGAATCTGTACACCCTGGTCGTGCCCACCTACTATGACATGTTGTTCGTTACCGGATCATTTGGAAGCGGTACTGCAGCCCGTTTGCAGATTGACCTTGCACCCACGGCGGCCTTCAACTTCGACGTAGGAGCCGGAGCCAACTACGATTTGTTTGCTCAGACGGTCACCACGGCACTTTCCGTCGACGCCAACCTCAACAGCCTGTTTTTGGGGACTTCGGGCATCGGACTCAATGTCGATGCTGACATCTCGTACAAGAGCTATACCCTGCAACTGGGTGGAATGCAGGGCTTCTATGGATTCGGTGTGGACCCATTGGAGTTTGATACCAGTATCGAATTGAATTTTTCTCCCTATGCTTCGGTCGGTATTGGAAGAATATACGATATCAGCCGGCTAAAGGAACTGCAGCTTATGATGCGCCATCTCGATATTGAACCTACGGCTGAGCGCTTGAAACAAGCGGCAATGGTACGCTATCGAAGAAACGAGTATCTGAACAGGTTCACCGATTATACTACGGAAAACTATGTCGCCTACTACCAGCATTTAGCCGATGCCTTCGGTGCATCACAGAAAATGCTCGACTTCCTCTACATCGACCAAGCCCAAGCCTATCAGTTCGATGTGGGGCGGTATGCAGGAATGCAATATGGATGGGAGTTGGAGGCGAGGCTGCGACCGACAATCGATTACAGGTGGTACAGGCTTGATCCCAAGACCCACTTCATCCTGAATCTCGACCTGATGGGGAGGTATGCCGCCTTCGCCATGGATGAACAGCTGTACTACTATGCCAGAGTTCTGCTCTCACCAGGTATGCTCTCTGATGGAAGCACCAGTTTCATTTTCACAACAAACGTACTGGGACAGGTACGATATCTTCCACCAAACGTTCCTTGGTATGTCGATGGTTCGCTGTCAATCGATTTCGATACTACACAAGCAACAAGAAAGTTCCAGCTCAACCTTGGCGGTAGGTTCAACTACATGATCCATCCCCTGTTCATCGCCTACGCCGGATTGGAACTTGCCGTCAACGACAGCTTCACCACCCAATCCCTGCTCGCATTCACTGCAGGAGGAACAATCAGGCTTCGATAAGGGAAATACTGGTTCAATCGGCCTGCCGTTTCAGCTTGCGGTACTGCAGGCCGAACCTGATGAAGATGTAGGCATACACTGCAAATAAAACCAGATATAAACCCAGCATTCCGCGATGGGGGTCGGAATCCAAAAAACTTAGCTGCAGGATGGTCTGGGGAATGATGACTAAAAAGAAGATGACCAGCAAGGGAATCATGCGGCCCTTGAAGACGCGGCCGATGAAATCGAGGCGGGAGGCTTCATCACAAAAAATTTCCTCATCGCCCTGCATGCGCTCCTCCCTCTTTCTGAAATAGCTGTAGCCGAAAAAGTCGAACATATACTCCCACCCGCAGTCCTTGAACATCTTCACATAGGTGTCTTGAGAACCCAACCCTTCCTTATGGTAGTCGAGTTGGTAGATTACATCCTCAGCTTCACAGGCCTCGAAAAGATAGATGCCGGGAAGGGTCACCTTAAGCAGTCTCCACCCCTCGTTGTGCCGTCTACGCAGGTACTCTTGTTCCTGTTCATACTCGGCAATGGTAAAGAATTTTAGCTCCCGCTTCTGGTTTTTCATCAAAGATCCTCCTTCATGGTCCGGTACAGGCGAGCGATACGCTCTTTTTCCTTCTGAAGCACTTCAATGCCAAGGCTGGTGATCTCATAGATTTTCCGCTTTTCCTCTTCACGGATGAACCGGATCAGACCGTCCTTCTCCATTTTGGAAAGGCTGCCGTACAGAGTCCCCGGGCTGATGAGAATCTCACCGTCGGTCAGCTCCTTCACCTTTTGGACAATACTGTAGCCGTGCATCTCCTGCTGCAGACACAAAAGAATATAGAAGCCCGTCTCGGTCATCGGGACATAGACTTTTCGGATATGAGCATCCATACAACCACCTTACATCGAATCGCTATGCATCGCACTGCGATATACTAATCCAAACATTCGTCTTTCGTCAAGTGGTTTCATTCATGGCGTCGCCATGCGAACCTTGGTAGGAGCCATCCCCTTGACCTTCCTGAACACCCTGCAAAAATATGCCTGGTCCTGGAAGCCGGTCTGACTGGCCACTTCATTGATGGTAAGGGTGCTCTGTTTGAGCAGATTTGTTGCCAGGTGGATTCGATGGCGGTTGAGGTAGTCCCACGGGGAGAGCCCGATTTCCTTGCGGAAGATTCGGGTTAGGTAGTCCTCACTGACATTGACCGCCTCGGCCAACTGCCAGCGCGAGATCGGATTTGTTGCATGCTCGCCGAGGTAGACGATGGCACGCTTGACCAAGGCTCCGGTCAGCGGAGGAAGAACCTCCTGATGGGTAAGCAGGGTGACAATGCGGGCCAGAAATTCACTGCTCTCAACCACACAGCGATGGGCTATGATCAGGCGGGGAATGAGGCTCAGCTGCTCAGCCTCCTCTCTCGTCCAATGCTCGCGGACAATGACAATAGGAGCGGGGGAGAGCTTACGCAACTGTTCATACAGTGCAGGATCGAACAAATCGCTGAACAAAAGGCGTACCTTCTTGCCCGCATACACGTGCTCGATCTCCTGCTTTTCACACAGTACAACATTGTCCATCATGCCCAACTCACCGGCAAGCGAGTAACCCAGCGATCCCATGACAACCAACACCCCGTCCTCTTGGTTGCCGAGCTTGTTTGCGATCAGGGAGGATGCAAGACTCTCATATCCTGGAGGGGCGTGGTAACACACCATGGGAGCCTTGCTGAGCTCGCGGTTGTGTACCAGAAGGTAAAGTGCGAGCTGCAATTCCGCTGAACTTCTGCGGCCGTCCCAAGCGAGGATGTCCCCTTCCAACTGAGCAAGATTCTGCTTGTTCAACGATGAGGAAGGCAGCAGCCGTACTCGGTCGAACGCTGAGAAGAGAGGGGGTACCTCGCTTTCATCCTCAGAGCCGATGTAGGTAAGGGTGGAGGACGACCGAGCAAGGCTTTCCCCTTCCAGACTCGGCCAATTCAGACGGAAAATAATCTGATTATCCTTCAACATTACCAGACCCCCGCTCATCAGAATGATTCGTTGGGCAAGAGAAATGGAGGGGTCCTGGTTTCCCAGCGAAGCCTTCCAGGTGTCAAGGGAGCTGATGAAGGAGAACTGCAGCCCCATGGTTTGCAGTTCGGTCTTGATGGTGACCAGTCCACCTTGCTTTTGGATGTACTGCAATACAATTTCAAACGCTTGGAAGAGCTTATCCCTGTCACCTTGCAGCACTGGAAGGTCGGCCTCCCCCTCATAGGTAAAGGGATGGGAGGCTTGCAGGGAAGAGAGCAATGCAGAGGGGCTGAAGACGATACGCTCCAACTCAAACGCCCCGGTATAGGAGAGCGTGAGGTCTAAAAGATGGGAAGCCGTACGAAGCTGGTCTTCCACTTGGCCCTTCAATGCTTCATCCCTGTCCTGCACCAAGAAGAGAATCGACTCCAAAGGATTACGCAAGCCTTCACTGATATTGGCGAAGAACTCGGTACGGGCTCGTTGGGCCCGCTCGGCCTCCTCCCTCGCCTTGTTGGCGGCATCGAGCAGGAAGGTACCTTTGATCGCCGAACTCAGTGAGGTTCTCAGCTCTTCCATGACACTTCCGCTGAACAACGCGGTCCTGACGACCAGATACCCAAGGGGTTGGTTGTCCATGAACAGGGGTTCTACAACATACACACCTTCTGCAAGATTCTCCTGAATAGCCGGAGGAAGCAAGAGATGCTTGGAGAACGTCTGCTTCCCGTCCAAAAGCATCTCATTCTCATAGCCGCCGATATAGGTGCTTTTCTCATCGTCCTCATAGAGCACCAGATACCCCGCACCCAGACCAAGGGTTCTCAAGTGCGCTGCCAAAAGAACAGGGATCGAAGAGAGGCTTCGCACACCCAAAAGATCACATTTCAGTGCATCCAGATGCTTGGCCTGCATGGACAACGCGTAGGCATGCTGGTGTGCGACCAAATCGCGTTGGCGTAAAAAGAGATCACGCAGGGCACAGGCTCGTTGCTCCTTGAATGAGGGTGAGGCGAAGAAGGTGCAATACCAGTGGAGAGCCTCGGAGAGAAGGTTCGGGTCCCCTCCCCGGTCGAGAAAGTGATGAACAAGGTCCTGCGCAAGATCCAGATAGGCTTGCTCATCATCAGAGTCGGCTTCGTCCAGAAGTCTCTGCAACCGGCTGCTTTCAGCTTCAGGGACCCTGAAGCTCTGCACCAACCATGCGAAAAACAAGGAGTGTGTTCCCACAGTCTGTCTGGCTTGTTCAACACTTCCCAGCGAATAGGTACATCCGCATGATTGGCGGATAATCGGGTGGGAAGGCAGCAGAATATCGAAGCTGGGCCCTGAACCATCCTCAAGCAGGTTGGACAGCAAGTCAAAGGACATGTGCGCCAGTTCGGTGACCGGCATGCGTGCCGTCGTGCAGGGTACGCGAAGCAAGTGGCTTTCGCTGCTGTCGTTATACCCTACCAAGCGAATATCTCCTGGTATGGAATATCCCAAGGCTTCCAGCTGTTTTCCGGCGGCGAACATCATCATGTCGCTCGAACAAGCGAGGGTGTCGAAATCCTTGCCCGGCACGAGTCGCCGCTGTTCGACCAGTTGCAACAGGGCGGCCGCCCCCTCGGTCCATGCATGCGGGTCGGAAGCCAGGCGCGGGTCGAAGACCAAACCCGTCTGGTCGAGGGTATCGCAATAGGCGCGATAGCGGTCCTGTGCCGAATAGTGGTTCTCAGGTCCCCTGATAAAGGCGATTCTCCGGCTCTTATGCTTGGTTATGCAGTGCAGAAGTACACTCTGCACCCCGGAATAGGCATCAAAGGAGACAGCTGGACAACCCTCACGCTTGAGCCCGATGGAGACGCTGGGAAGAGAGCCAAGGGTTGCCAGGAAAGCCTGGACATCCTCGACCCGAACCGACCCGGCAAGTGCGGAAGCCCAGGTAAGGACTCCCTCGACATTATCGGAGTTCACCAAGGGGTAGATTGCATTGCGCAGATACTCCTGGTTTTCCTTGCACTCAAGCCTTCCTCCGGGAAAAACGAATAAAGAGGTATGCGAATGGCTGGCAAGCTTTGCTACCTCCGACCAAAGCTCGTTTGAGGCCCCGGTATGGATTGAGGCGAGCAACAGTGCAATTTTTCTTGGCCGGGATTCACTCACCACGCAGCTCCTTTTGGTCAGTCATACACTTGGACATCGCTGTTTCTCTTCGAATATATTCCAGTGATAATCCCAACGGTAGTACAGAAAAGTCCTCTTGTCCATCAATGGTGTTCTCCCTGCCTGAGAAATGAAGCCACAACAGAATTCGCCTTGACAGTCCAACAGAGAGAAGGGTATTATTTGGAACGATGTTTCAATTTTTACCCATCGAAGCAGCGCTGCGGCGCCTCAACTCTCAATTGGACCGGATAATGCCGCTGCTTACCCCCAGTGGAGTTGTGTTGGGTCTTCTACTTGGTACACGAGTTGCTTGGATGAAACCATCGGTTACCATCCTTTTTGCAATCATTACGTTCATCGGTGGATTGGGTATCAATTCCAATGCTTTTTTCAAAGTGGTCAAAAAGCCAAAAGCCATTTTTGTATTCATCCTCGGAGCAAACGTAGTCATGCCCCTGCTTACCTATGCCATCGCCGCAATGGTTTTCAGAAACCAGCAGGAGATTGCAACAGGCCTGATTCTACTGATGGCCATACCTACTGCAATAACCGGTTACATATGGAGTGGAATTTATAAAGGAAACGGGGCCCTCTCATTAACACTGATTCTTGTCTCCACCCTGCTCGCTCCCATTCTCACCCCCTACACGGTGAGCCTGCTTGCCAACACATCAGTACGGATCGACACAGCAGGAATGATGGCATCCCTTGTTCTGATGGTAGTAATTCCTTCAATAGCAGGCATTCTGATCAACAACGCAACCAAAGGCAAGGTGAATGACCATATAACCCCTTGCCTCAAGCCGTTTTCAAAAGTCGGCCTTTTCCTCATTATTGTCATCAACACAGCCCAAGTTTCCGAGCGGCTGCTAGCCAATGCTTCATGGGCCTATGTACCCATCGCCCTGACATGCGCATTCCTGGCTGTCATCGCCTATCCCATTTCCCATACCCTCGGGAGAATCGCAGGCCTTGCAGTACAGGAGAGCAAAAGCATTACCTTCGCCTCTTCGATGCGCAACATCAGTGCCGCCTTGGTTCTTGCAATCGCCTACTTTCCGCCTGAAACCGCACTTCCTGTAATTTTTGGCATTGTATTCCAACAGAGCACCTGTGCTGTCATGGCATATGTCCTGTATGGAAGAAAAAAACCCACCTGATACAACAAAGCAACAAGGAGTATAGACCATGCAATCAATCACCAGTGTTCACCAGACTGTACAGAGAAAAGAGAAGGTTCTTCAGTTCGGAGAGGGGAACTTCCTCCGAGCGTTCGTCGATTGGATGATCGACATTCTCAACGAGAAGACCGATTTCAACGGCAATGTAGTCCTCGTCCAGCCCTTGGACCGGGGCCTGAGCGATATGATCAACGCCCAGAAGGGCTTGTACACCACCGTCCTCAGGGGTGTGCAGAACAAGAAAACCGTCGAGGAGTACCGAACGATCAACAGCGTCAGCCGCTGCCTCAATCCGTACAAGGCCGACGATTACCAGGAGTATATAAAGCTCGCATCCAGTGAGGACCTGCGCTTCATCGTCTCCAACACCACCGAGGCCGGTATCAGCTACCACGGCGGTGACAAGCTGACCGACCAAATCCAGGTCTCCTTCCCAGCCAAGGTCTGCGCCTTCCTCTACAAACGCTACCAAGCTTTCAACGGGGCTTCGGACAAGGGCCTGATCGTCATTCCCTGCGAGCTCATCGACAAGAACGGAGACAATCTGAAGCGCATCGTCAAACAGTATGCACAGGAGTGGAACCTGGAGGCAGGCTTCATGACCTGGCTCGACGAAGCTTGTGATTTCTGCAACTCCCTGGTCGACCGCATCGTTCCCGGCTATCCGAGAGCCGAAGCAGAGGCAATCTGCACCAAGCTCGGCTATCAGGACAACCTGCTCGACTCTGCCGAGATTTTCCACCTGTGGGTCATCGAATGCCACAAGAACTTCCACGAGGATGAGCTGCCGTTCAATAAGGCAGGCCTGAACGTGGTATGGACCGACGATATGAGCTTCTACCGCACACGCAAGGTCCGCATCCTCAACGGAGCCCATACCATGAGCGTACTTGCAGCCTATCAGACGGGCCATGAGACCGTCCAGGACTGCATAGCCGACAAGAATCTTCTCTTCCCGTTCATGTACAAGGGCATCTTCGAGGAGATCATCCCTTCGATGGAAGGCTCGAAAGAGGAGCTTGAGGCGTATGCAGCCGATGTTTTGGAGCGCTTTGAGAATCCGTACAACCCCCACCAGTTGCTCTCCATCTCCCTGAACTCGGTTTCCAAGTTCAAAACCAGGAACCTTCCTTCCCTCTTGGGGTATGTTGCAAAAAACAGCAAGCTGCCCAAGCTTCTGGTGTTCTCCCTCTCCGCCCTGATCAGCTTCTACGAAGGAACCGAATATGAAGGTTCGGCTCTCAAGGGACGCAGGGGAGACGAGACGTATCTGATCCAGGACAGCCCTGAGATTCTTGAGGTCTTCGCTTCTCTCTATGCCGAGGGAGGCAGTCCGAAGGTAAAAGCGCAACGCCTTGCAAAAGCAGTGCTGTCCAACACCTCCTGGTGGGCCCAGGACCTGACCAAGGTCGATGGACTCGAGCAGGCGGTGGCCGCAAACCTTGAGGCCATCTGGACTGTCGGCATGAAAGAGGCCCTTGCCTCTCTAACGAAAAAATAAGGAGCATATATGCAGACCTATACCGTTTTGAAGGTCCATCCCGAGGATTCGGTTGCAGTTGCCATCCGTCCCCTTTCCCAAGGGGAGGTGGTGGATGTTGCAGGCCTTCAGATAGCTGTGGCAACAGATATTCCCGCCGGTCACAAGTTCGCCCTCAAAGCCATCGCGAAGGGGGAGAAGGTGATCAAGTACGGAGCCCCGATCGGTTATGCCGTTACCGATATCGCATGTGGTGAGCATGTGCATGCCGCCAACATCAAGACTACCCTCAGCGAGAGTGCCGAGTATGTCTATGACAAGATGCAATCCGAGCAGTTCGCCCTCAAGGCCGAGCAGCGAAGCAAGGAATGGGAAGGTCGGGTTCCTACCATCAAGGCGTACCGCAGAAGCAACGGGGCAATCGGCATTCGCAACGAGCTTTGGATCGTCCCCACCGTCGGATGTGTCAATAAAATCGCCGAGAACCTGGTGTCATGGGCCCAGGACAATCTGCAGAAAGCCCCTTTTTATGATGGGATACATGTGTGGTCGCACCCGTATGGATGCTCCCAGCTCGGCGACGACCATGAAGCTACACGCACCATTCTTTCCGACCTTGTCCACCACCCCAACGCCGGTGGTGTTCTGGTGCTCTCCCTCGGCTGTGAAAACAATACTCCCGAGTCCTTCCGCGCCCTGGTGGGCGAAGTCGATGCAAATCGGGTGAAGTTTCTCACCACCCAGGATGTCAGTGACGAACTGGCCGAGAGCAAGCGACTGTTGACCGAATTGTATGAGACGATGAAGGGCGACACGCGTGAGGATGTCGGTATGGACAATCTCATCGTCGGCTTCAAATGCGGCGGCAGCGACGGGCTGAGCGGCATCACCGCCAATCCCTTGGTCGGCCGTTTCTGCGATGCCCTCACCGCCATGGGTGGAACCGGAATATTGACCGAGGTCCCCGAGATGTTCGGAGCCGAACAGCTGTTGATGAACCGCGCTGTTGATGAGCAGGTATACGAACAGACCGTCAACCTGATCAACGACTTCAAGCAGTACTTTGTCAAACACAACCAGGTGGTGTATGAGAATCCCTCCCCGGGCAACAAGGCCGGCGGTATCTCCACCCTTGAGGACAAGAGCCTCGGGTGCATCCAGAAAGGCGGTCAGGCGATGATCACCGATGTTCTTGGTTATGGAGACCGAATAAAGAAGCGGGGGCTCAACCTGCTCAACGGTCCGGGCAACGACATTGTCTCCACTACGGCTCTTACCGCCTGCGGAGCCCATATCATTCTCTTCACCACCGGCCGTGGAACCCCGCTTGGGGCACCGGTACCGACCATCAAGATCTCTTCAAACAGTGCTCTTGCTGAAAAAAAGGCCAATTGGATCGATTTCGATGCCGGACGTCTTTTACAGGAAGACGATGAGACAGTCCTCTCCGACTTCCTCTCTCTCATCCAGAGGGTTGCAAGTGGAGATGCTATGGCAAAGAATGAGGAAAACGGGTACGCAGAAATTTCGCTGTTCAAGGATGGGGTCATCCTCTAAGGACACACAATAAGGAGAATCATCATGAAAAAGTTTATGGACGAGCACTTTTTACTACAGACTAAAACCGCCCAGACTCTCTACCATGAGTATGCAAAGGATGAGATGATCTTTGACTACCATTGTCACCTCAATCCGAGTGAGATCGCAAACAACAAGCGATTTACCACCATCACCGATGCCTGGCTTGGAGGAGATCACTATAAGTGGAGAGCCATGCGTGCCAACGGGACTCCCGAAGCCTTGGTGACCGGCAAGGATGCCGACCCGTTCGACAAGTTCATGGCTTGGGCTTCCACCATGGAACATGCCTTGGGCAATCCCCTCTACCACTGGACTCATCTGGAGCTGCAGCGCTACTTCGGCATCCATGAGGTGCTGAACACCAAGAATGCAAAGGCAATCTATGATGAGGCCAACCGACAGTTCAAGGAGAACGAGAATCTTTCGGTCAAGGGCATCATGAAGCAGTTCAAGGTCTACGCGGTGGGAACAACCGACGACCCTGCCGACGACCTGGCCTATCATGGACAGATCGCCAAGCAGGCCGATTTCCCGGCAAAGGTAATCCCCTCCTACCGCCCCGACAAGGCTTTGAATATTGAGAAGGACACCTTCCTTTCCTATATCGACAGCTTGGCAAAGGCCAGCGGGAAGAGAATCGAGCGGGCCTCTGATGTCGTCGAGGCTCTGATCGATCGTCTCGATTTCTTCGTAAGCATGGGCTGCAAAGCCTCCGACCATGCCCTCATAACCGCCCCCGCCGTCTTCAAGAGTGAGAGCGAAGTGAACGCAATCTTTGCCAAAAAACTGGCAGGGGCGACACTCTCTTTTGAGGAAGTGGAGGCCTATAAGACCTATGTGCTCACGCATCTTGCAATAGCCTATGCAAAGCGGGACATCGCAATGCAGCTGCACTTCGCCGCAATCCGTGACAATAATGGCATGATGTTTGCGAAGCTTGGACCCGATACCGGTTACGATGCTTCCCACGACAAGGAGCTTGCCGCTTCCCTTTCAGCTTTCCTGAACAACCTGTCGGCAACCGGAGAGGTTCCCAAGACCATTCTCTATACGCTCAATCCAAAGGATTACTATTCGTTGGTAACCTTGATGGGTTGTTACCAGGATGGAATACCGGGTAAAATGCAGCTTGGTTCCGCTTGGTGGTTCGCCGACCACAAGGACGGCATGGAAGAGCAGATGAAGATTCTCGGCAACATCGGACTGCTACCCCGTTTCATCGGGATGCTCACCGACAGCCGGTCCTTCCTCTCCTACTCCCGCCACGAGTACTTCAGAAGAATACTCTGTAATATTTTCGGTACATGGGCTGAGGAGGGCGAGGTCCCCTATGACCTCGAGATGCTTGGAAAGGTTGTAAAGGATATCTCCTTCGGCAACGCCAAAGCCTATTTTGAGGGGTAAAGCGATGGGAAAGAAAGAAATCGATTCAGGAAGTGAAAAGCAGCAAACCAGCGGGGTCATTCGGACCATCGCCATCCTTGAGACGCTCTCCAGGCATCAGACGATCAACCTGGAAAGCTTGGCAAAGGAAACGAAATTGCCAAAAGCCACCCTGCTTCGGTTTCTCTCCACCTTGGTCAATCTCGGATATGTATACCGCGACCCCAGCGATCTCTACAGCCTCACCTTGAAGATGTTCAGCGTCGGGTCGCACGGCCTGGAGCATATCGATCTCATCCAGATTGCCAATCCAATCGCACAAAAGTTGTGTGAGGAACTTGGTGAGACAGTCCATATGGGGGTGTTGGAGGACGACGAGGCAGTATATATCCTCAAGAAGGAGTCCTCCTTCACCATCCGCATGTACTCTCGGGTAGGAAAAACCATTCCCTTGTACTGTACCGCCATCGGCAAAATCCTGCTCAGTGATATGAATGAGCGTGAACTCGCATCCTACCTTGGCAAGGTGAATCTCAAACCATTCACCCCTAACACGCTTCGTGACAGTCAGGCGCTCAAACAGGAGCTTATGCAGATCAGAAGCCAGGGTTGGGCTTGGGACAACGAGGAACATGAGATGGGAACACTGTGCATCGGTTCTGCCATCAGGGACTATACAGGGAAGGCCGTGGCAGCGATGAGCGTATCCTGGCCGCTCTTCAGGTTCAATGTCGAGGAGAAACAAAGGATTGTCTCCTCGATTCTCCAAGCCTGTGCAAGTCTCTCCAGATTGCTTGGCTGGACCGAGGAGTAAAGCCACAACATCCCTGAGTAATCGGGGATGTTTTTTTACCAATGGTGTAGTACCATCTGACAAAAAGGAGTGTGCCATGCAACAGATTCGTTGGGGTATGATTGGATGCGGTTCGGTAACGGAAGTCAAGAGCGGACCGGGATTCCAAAAGGCTGATGGGTCGACCTTGGTTGCTGTAACAAGTCGCACACCCCAAAAAGCCCGTGACTATGCCATGCGCCATGGAATCCCGAAGTGGTACGACAATGCCCAGGACCTCATCGACGACGAGGAAGTGGATGCCGTCTATATTGCCACCCATCCCGACTCGCACAGTGACTATGTGATGATGGTTGCCGCAAGCGGCAAGCCGGTATACTGTGAGAAACCCTTGGGAATCTCCTCTCGGCAGAGCAAGGGAATGGTGGATTTCTGCAACCAGAGAGGAGTTCCGTTCTTCAGTGCCTATTATCGTCGGGCGCTTCCCAAGTATCTGATGATCAAGCGCATGATAGACAGCAAGCAGTATGGTGATGTACGAGCGGTGCATGTATTCATGCAGCAGACCATCAAAGAAGAGGACAAACAGAATGGTGGAACCTGGCGGGTACGACCCGAGGTCTCCGGTGGAGGCAAGTTTCACGACGTCGGCTCACATGCCCTGGACCTCATCGATTGGATGCTCGGGCCCATCAGTGAAGCCTGCGGGGAGGCCATGAACCAAAGCAAGGTCTATAAAGCCGATGATGTGGTGTACGGACATTTCAAGACCGAGCAGGGCATCCCAGGTACCGGACTTTGGTGTTTCAATACCTTCAAGGATGAGGATGTCACCCACATCTACCTTGAAAAAGCAAGAATTTCCTACTCCGTACTTGATATTGCCCAACCCATTACCATTGCAACACTCGAGGGAGTACAGACCATTGCAGTCCCCGACCCGCCCCAGCATGTAGCACAACCTTTGATCCAGACAATCGTCGACCAGCTGCTGGGCAGGGGGACCTGTCCCAGTACCGGAGAGTCCGGGATGAGAACAGATTTCGTTCTTGACCGCTTGATCGGCAGAGTATAAGAAGGAGATTTCACCATGTTTGTATCACATCGCGATCTAATCGAGAAAAAACAGATTTCAGAATATGTTACCAAGCAGGTCCTGGTCAGTCCCAAGGAGGGCTGGAAGGACCACGTCATGAGAATGTTCACGCTGGAAAAGGGTGGTAAGGCTCCCCACCACTCCCATCCTTGGCAGCACATCATCTACGCAGTCGAGGGGACGGGAAACCTCTATATGGAAGGCAAGGATTATCCGTTGACAGCGGGCTCGGTCGCCTATGTTCCTGATGACGCCGACCACCAGATCTCAAATGCCGGGGATGAGAAGTTTGTGTTCATCTGCATCGTTCCCGAGCGGGGGGACCAGTAAGGGTTCTAGAAGAACCCCAAGGCCATCAGAAGGGATATCCAGAGAAACAGACTGAGAAGCGACAAGGCGGTGGTGAACACGACGATTTGCCCCGCCAGCTCTGCATCCCCATCCATCTGCTGGGCCATAGTGTAGGAAGATACCGCTGCCGGAGATGCATACATGGCCATCAGAAGGATCAACTCAAGACCTCTGAACCCGAAAAGAATAGCTATCGTGATGCCAACAGCAGGGACTATCACCAATCGATTCAACACCCCGACGGCCAAGGGTTTTCGGTTCAGCTTGACCGAAGAAAACGTAACCGAGGCTCCTAGAATGACCAAGGCAAGCGGGGTTGCAATCTCTGCTATCTCAAACACGACTCCTTCAAGGCCTTTGGGCAGTCGTATCCCTACGATGGCACACAGAAGCCCCAGCACTCCCCCGATGACAATGGGGTTGAGGACGATTCCTTTGAGGATTTTCTTTCCATCGGGTTTGTTGCCCCTGAAGTATTCCAGAACTACAACACTGAGCACATTGATCACTGGAACCACCACACCCACCATCAAGGAAGCGATGCCTGCGCTGGTACCTCCATACAGGGTGGCGGCCATCGGCATGCCGAAGAAAATGAAGTTGCTTCTGCAAATACCCTGCACCAGCACTCCCCGTCTCGCATTCTCCGGTTCCATGCGGGGAATCAGGAGCATGTAGAAGCTTACCATCACAAGCAAAGAGAGAACCGCATACCACAATAAATTGAAGGAAGTGATGGTGGAAAAGTCAGTCTTGTAGATATTTGAAAAGAGCAGCGTGGGAAGAAAGACACGGAACACCACGTTGTTCATCTCCTTAAGGGTTTTTTCGGAGAGAAGCTTAAGGTTTCGAATCCCATACCCAAGGGCGATTTTTGCAAACAAGGGAAAAAGGACCGAGAAGGCGGTGGAAAATATCATGCTTGGTCCTTATTCTTCACTATGATGATCACATGAGCAGCCATCCCCATGGTGATGGTGATGTCCATGGTCATGATTGCAGGAACAACCCTCTTCATGGTGATGATGCTCATGCCCTTCTTCGGTGAACAAGTCATGCATCATATCCATGAGAATCGACTCGATCTCCTCATTCTTTCCACCGTCAACAACCATGATGCCCATTTGGGGAGCAATCTTCTCAAGAAGCGGCAGCGTACGTTTGCCAAAGCAGTGGATGGCCTGCGGCTTCCCCTCTTTCTCAAAGATTTCCAGCAGGTGGCTGATAAATGCACCATGTTCTTGTTCGTAATTTTCAACCATGAAGATGTCGAGAATCTGATGCGCCTGAGGATCGTAGACCAATTGGTAAATGGGAAAGAGCGGACGCCCTCCCTTCTCCCCCAACATCGGCTCGGGAAGCATGCCGGTGGCGGTATAGAGAATTTTCCCCGGTCTTGATTTCATCCGTTTGTAGTAACGTTGTTTTTCTTCGTTGGTGAAGAAAGCCTGAGGATAGGAGAACCCATACGCTTCATCCTGGAGAATTCTTGCAGTGACGACAAAGAATCCATCCTGCTCTTCAATACAGGGAATGTACTCCTTGCCGCCGCTCTCCTTCAGATTCAGGCAATCCAGCCAATACGAGAAGGAGTTTGTCCTGCTCGTTTTCTTATAGGAAGCAAAGTACTCTTTGGCAAAAAGAACCGCTCGGAAGATCTGTATGAGGTCTTTTCCTTCATGTTCTTCAATATACCAAGGATACTGGTATTGGAGCTTGCTTCTGAATTGGGGGTACATACCATCATCAAAGGATACGCCGCTGTCGACAATGGCTTGGTAATCGGCTTCCTCGATATCCACCCTGCTGTTGTTGAAAAGGCAGAGCAGGCACTCCTGCTCCTGCTCCATCTCCATGTATTCAAACGAATCGGTCTGTTCATCGGAGAGCGAAAGGGCAAGGTATCCGGTAAGGCCCTTTTCTCCACGGTAAGCGGCAAAAGCCGAGTCTACAAGCGAAACATAGTAGGGTGTCTTGTCTTCAGCAATAATGCAAATAAGGTCGTTCTCCGAGAAAACGGAAGAGACTGCTGACTCGGTATAGACCTTGGCGAGGCTGTATAAGGTATGGGTATCCATTCTTTTCTCCATCGGTTCATCATACAATAATCCAAAGGCTTGTCCAGTGACTTTGCCTATAGTACTTGCTATGGTAATCTACACATTGTACCATAAGTGTATGCATCATTTGAAGGATGGTTCTTCATGACAGGATTTGAGAAACTGCAGCAAGCAAAGCGATTCGATATGAAGAAAAAGCCCATCCGCCAGCGTCAGTTTTTAAGACCTGTGACCTGGCTGCTGAGCTATCCGACCGTATGGTCCCATCGTCTGAAAATCAACCGCATCAATATGGAAGGCATAAAGCCTCCATTTCTTCTCTTGTGCACCCACCATGCATTCATCGATTTCAAGGTGACTACCGCCGCCCTTTTCCCCTACCGGGCAAACTATGTGGTTGCCATCGACGGTTTTCTCAAGCGCGAGTGGCTTTTACGAAATGCAGGAGGCATCTGCAAGAGAAAATTTACTAATGACCTTCAATTGATCAGGCAGATCCGAGAGGTACTGGCAGTAAACAAGGATGTTTTGGCCCTCTATCCCGAAGCACGATACACCCTGGTGGGAACCACCGCCGTGTTACCTGATTCACTGGGAAAAATGGCGAAGCTCCTCGGGGTGCCGGTAGTCATGCTCAATATGCACGGCCATTATCTGAGCAGTCCCGTATGGAATCTGAAGGACCGGGGCAGCCGCATTGAAGCCGATTACAGCCTGCTGTTCACCAAGGAGGATCTGGCGAAGAGCTCGGTTTCCCACATCAATGCAGTGATCAGAAAGGCGTTCGAGTACGATGAATATCGGTGGCAAAAAGATAATAAGATCCGTATAAGCTATCCAAAGCGGGCTGAGGGCCTGCATAAGCCGCTGTATCAATGTCCTCATTGCCTCAGCGAGTACACAACCTATAGCGAGGGAATCCATATCGGATGCTCGACTTGTCATAAAAAGTGGGAAATGACCGAATACGGAGAGTTGCGGGCAATCCAAAGGGCGGATGACGAACAGCTGTTGGTTACTGAGTTTCCCCATATTCCCGACTGGTATGAGTTCGAGCGCAAGCAGGTGCGCGTCCAAATTGAAGCTGGAACGTATTGCCTGAAGACAAAAGTACACGTGGAAGCCCTCCCGAATGCAAAGGGGTACATTCCCCTTGGTGATGCCTTGCTCATTCACGACATGCAAGGCTTCAAGTTGGAAGGCCTGTTCGGAAAAGAGGGTTTTCTCCTTGCAAAAACCCCCCTGTCGATGTACTCATGCCACATCGAGTATGAGTATTTCGGCAAGGGAGACTGCATCGACCTCTCCACCTTGGAAGACACTTACTACATCTATCCGAAAGAACAAAAGTTCTCGGTCACCAAAATCGCTTTGGCAACCGAGGAGCTGTTTGCCTACTATAGCAAGGAGCAGGAAATTACTCCTCATATCTTGCTTGAGGCGGTTGCCCAATCACCTTCCTGACAGGATGGATGCAAGTTCCGCTTCACTGATATAGCGTGCTTTGTAGGTGACTTTGTACCGGTCAAGCTGTCTGATAAAGGCACGCATGTGGTTCTCCGATCCCTTCAGGAGATTGGTATATACCCATATTTCAGCTTCATCAGTAGTCTTTGAAAGATACTCCTTCAAATCGTAGATATCCAAATCCTCGATGATGGCTCCTACCAAATAGGCTTCTTGGATTGACTTCATGCCCTGTTCCACCAAGGAGGTGTAGAGAGCAGCCAGGTCGGCGTTCTTGAACTCACCGGCTGCAGAACCTGCAACAGGATCCTCGATGTTTCGTACTGCAAGCAGTGCTCCCACTGCATCCATGTGCTGTTGTTCAGCCTTTGCAATATTCAGGAATGTCCTGGCACCCCATCTTTCATATAAGGCGAGATACACATCGCGGGCAAGTTTCTCTTCCTCACGCATATACAAAAGTCCGTCTTCTGTTGAGCCGGATTCGGCCAAGAGAGCTTCGACCGCTGGAGGCGAATTAACTTGCACCTCTTCAATCGGCTGTGCAGCTAGAGAAAACGAGGTACCTAAAATCAGTGCCAAAACTATGATGCTTGTATGCTTGTACATATGCAGCTCCTATGATTGTTGAATCTGACTCAACAATACTGCTACCGAGTACAGGCATTAAGAATGTCAGGTAAAGGTTGGGTAAAGACAGTTTTCAACGATCATGTCTTGAGAAAGTCCTCACGACAGGGGGTGAATACATCCAAGACCGCTCCCTTTTCGAGACAGAGCGTCCCATGCGGTGTATGAGGAGTGAAGAGCAGGGTGTCCCCCTTCTTTACAACAACGGGTTTTCCATCGATGGAAAATTCGAAGGAGCCTTCCAGAACATAGGTCACCTGTGTATGGGGATGAGTATGCACTGCTCCAACACCACCCTTTTCAAACATAACTTCAACCTGCATCATGGTCTCGTTGTAAGCCAGGATTTTCCTTCTGACTCCTTCTCCCACCGACTCAATACCTGCACTAGCAGCAAAAACAACCGTGTTCATGGCACTTCTCCCGATTGGTAAACCGTATAATAGTCTCAGCATGCTTGAGGATTTTGCAATATGCAAGGCCTGTCAAGCAATTTGTTCAGGACATACTTTCGTCTGATTCCACTGAAAAAAACAGGGAGTGTCATAAAACACTCCCCCGATACAAACACATGAGGCTTAGCGCTGTACGCGTCCGCTTCCATCACCCTTGAGCAGGGCTTCAACCTCCGCCTTGGTGGAAAGGTTGAAGTCTCCGTCGATGGAGTGCTTCAGAGCAGAAGCTGCAACGGCAAAGTTGATGGCATACTGCTCATCGTCCCCGTACTCGCTGAGGGCATAGATGAGACCTGCAGAGAAGGAGTCTCCGCCACCGACACGATCGATGATATCGGTGATCTCATAGTGCCTGGAGAGGTAGAAACCGCTCTTTCCACTGAGGGCTGCACTCCAGCCGTTGTGGTCTGCACTCTTGCTTTCCCTCAGGGTGACGGCAACCACACTGATGTTGGGGAATTGAGCCTTGACTTCTGCAGTCAGGGCCTTGTACTCCTCGATATCCAGTTCGCCGGTAGTCACATCAACCTTGGCTTCGATGGCCAGGCACTTCTGGATGTCTTCCTCGTTTGCCACGATTACATCGGCAAACTTGACCAGTTCGCGCATTACCTCGGGAGCTTTCTTGCCGTAGTTCCACAGCTTCTTGCGATAGTTCAGGTCGATGGAGACGGTGGCGCCGGCCTTCTTTGCGTGCTGCATGGCGGCAAGGCAGCTGTCGGCTGCTACCTGGCTGATAGCCGGGGTGATGCCGGTTACATGCAGCCATTCTGCGTCTGCCATAATGGAAACAAAATCAAAATCGGAAGGTTTGCTCAAGGCGATGGAGGACTCTGCGCGGTCATAGACTACGCTGCTCGCTCTCTGGTTTGCACCGGTCTCCAGGAAGTAAATTCCAACACGTCCGCCTTTGGTCATCTTGATCGAAGAGGTGTCGACACCGTATTTTCTTACTTCACGAACGGCAGCCTCGCCGATTGCGTTGGCAGGAAGAGCGGTGACGAACTTGGCATCCTTGCCCAGAAGGGAGAGAGAAACGGCAACGTTTGCTTCACCACCTCCAAAGGTTGCTTCCATGAGAGGAGATTGAAAAAAGCGTTCATGGCCGGGGCTCTTGAGCCGCAGCATAATCTCACCAAACGTTACATACTTCTTACCCATACAAGCCTCCTGGATATTTTTGTCGGGAATACTGATTGCCTCTTGATATTTGGAATCATAGAGGGTATGCTTGGGTCTGTCAATATTATTTTGAAACAACGTTTCATAATTGAAATAAAGGAGTGACTCCATGCACGAAGCACTGTTTGAAAACATTCACAAAATCGGTCTGGTACCTGTAGTTAAAATCGATGATGCTGCAAAAGCTGTAGGGCTTGCAAAGGCCATGGTCAAGGGCGGCCTTCCCTGTGCTGAAGTCACTTTCCGCACCGCAGCCGCAGAGCAAGCGATCAAAAACATCACGGCGGCTGTTCCTGAGATGCTGGTTGGAGCCGGAACGGTTACCAATCTCGACTTTGCCAAGAAAGCTGTTGCAGCCGGTGCCAAGTTCATTGTCTCTCCCGGTTTCAACCCGACCGTCGTCGATTGGTGTCTTGAGAACAACGTGCCCATCGTACCCGGTGTATGTACCCCCAGTGACATCGAGGCAGGCCTCTCACGAGGACTTTCCACCCTCAAGTTTTTCCCTGCAGAAGTAAGCGGCGGCGTCGAGATGCTCAAGAACCTTGCAGGCCCCTTCCCCAACCTGATGTTCATGCCTACAGGTGGTATCAGCCCGGCAAACCTTGCCTCCTATGCAAAGCAGTCCAACGTACTGGCGGTCGGCGGCTCCTGGATGGTAAAGCCCGAGCTCATCGAAGCAGAGAACTGGGATGCAATTTCAGACCTGTGCAGTGAAGCTGTAGTTGCCCTCCAGGGCCTTGAGTTCGCACATCTGGGCATCAACAATGAAAATGCTGCAGAGGCTGAGAAAACCATTGCCGCCCTTGGGGCTTTCGGCATGGTAAAGAAGGTCGGCAACAGCTCCACATTCCTGAATACCACCATCGAAGTCCTTCCCAAGATGTACTACGGCAGACTCGGCCACCTCGGTTTCAAGTGCTTTGATATCGAGCGCACCCTCGCCTACCTCGGCCGCCATGGGTTCACAGTCAATGAAGAGACCATCACCCGTGACGCAAAGGGTAAGATCAAGGTCTGCTACATCCAGCAGGAGCTCAGCGGCTTTGCCGTACACCTGGTCAAGGCCTGATTCCAAGAAAATACAATCCAGACGCCGGTTCTCATCTAGCAGAGCCGGCGTTTTCTTGTTTACAGTAGGTGCATGCGAATAGTACAAAACCATATACTTGCCAACGAGCAAATCAAAGCGATTGAACAGCTCCAGGATGTCGCCCTCCTTCCCGAAAGCTTGGAGAATCGTGTATTCCTCTCCTCGGAAATGAATGTATACAAGGACTTGGATTGTTTCTTCCTTGGGTATGAGGACAACCAGCTTATAAGCTTCCTTGGTGCATTTTTTCCCAGCCGCAAGGAGGTGGAGTTCAACGGCTTCACCCATCCCGATCATCGCAGGAAAGGACATTTCAACCGTCTGGTGGAGCATGCCCTCTCCTTATATAAAGCATACCCATTCAACCAGGCACTCTTTCAACGGGAGCTTAACAGCAAAAGCGGCCTCTCCTATCTACAGAAGCGGTATCCGGAGCTTGACCGCAGCGAGTACCTGATGACACTTGAAAAACAACACTGGAACAACAAGCAACAAATCGGGACTCTTGAGTTGGTTGCTGAACATAACAAAGAGGAAACCATCACCGTCATGAGTGACGCCTTCGAGGAAGCGAGGGATGAAAGTACGCACGTCTTGTCCTATTTACTCTCAAGCACAGACCGAAAAGTATTTCTGTATCGCTATGAGGACAAAGCGATTGGGGTTCTTAATGCAGCCATGGAAGATGGAGTGTGGGTTGTTCACGGAGTAGGAATCATCCATGCCTGTAGGAACCAAGGCATGGGAAGACAGATGCTCAGCCTTGCCTTCGATCAGCTCTTCAAGGATGCAGATACAATCCAGCTTGAAGTGGATTCCCAGAACCCCCCTGCCCTTGCCCTTTACCAAAAATTAGGGTTCTCCACTACCAGTCAGGTCGATTACCATAGACTGATTTTGCGATAGTGTGACCGTTTTGGCCCTTGGTTTTCTCGTCCAATCACATATTGCCGCTGGCCCATTGCAAGGCATATTCCATACCACACTTAACTGCTTCAACGAGATTTTTCCCATTAAGCAAGGAGTGTGTCATTGCTGCAGTCAAGGCATCACCACAGCCAATCGTATTGAGTACAGGGGTGTCTTTATTTGGAATTACCACTAAATGCAAGCCATCATACACCCAGGTATCAAACTTGCCTCGTGTCAACACAGTACGTACTTGGAAATCGCGGTATATTTTTCCAGTTATTGCTTCAATCTTATCAAAAAACTGTTCAGTATCTTCATTCTCAAACACTGTACTTTCGGGAACGAAGGTCGAAATGAATTCAGATAGGTTTGGTTTGATGATATCAGGATGAAACTGAAGACAATTTTTCAAATCCTCACCTTTAATATCCAAAACTACAAGTTTGCCTAACTCCTTTGCCTGACGAACCATCTGTGGGAAGATTGAATCTTCAAACCCAGGAGCCTTTGTTCCAGAGATTACTACAGCATCACGACCAAGAATTTCCTTACGAAACAATGCAAGGACCTCCTCACCCACACATGGACTGACCACTGAATTCTCTTCTATAAGTTCGGTGCTTGTGTGCCCGCCCCTATTGATGATAGTAGTGCAGGTCCTAATTTGAGCCTTGCTGTCAACGTACTTGATGTTGATATTTTCCTGATGACATAGGTCTAGATATTCCTCAATTCGACACCCACCCAACTGAGTTAGACACAGCGTATCATGACCGAAATATGATAGGCCACGTGTAACGTTGATACCTTTCCCAGATGCCCTTAGATTGTACTCGAAGCAGCGATTTACCTCATTCTCATGGAACGAATTAAAGTAGAGCATTTTCTGGAACGTAGGACTCAAACAGATGGTCAATATTGAAGACTGGTTCATAACAACATTATCCTTATTTAAAAATTTTGCATTCAGACGATGCATGAATATCAGTGAGCATTCAGTCGTCGAATCAATTCCCCTCGACATACAGAGGTACCGATTACCAAGGGGAGCTTGAACATAGTACGATTAATCAATACGTCATCGTCATAAAAAAACTTTGACCCATTCCAATACTGGAAATCCATTCCTGCTTTCTTTGCGATGGCATGTGCAGGAGCGATATCCCACACATAACAAGTTGGATCTAAGCAAGCCTCAATCCCTTTGAACACCACTGCGCTGACAATATGGATGATAGAACACCCATAAGAACGAAAATGACATTTTGCTTGAGCAAAAGGTAATTCATGAATTATCTTCGATCCGGTTGTCACTTCCCTGGGATTATCTTTCTCTCCAATCGCTATCGAATGGACAGATAGAACTTCACCATTCAACCAAATTCTATCCTCATCCGGGTCGGTACGTAGAAATAGTTCTTCGCAGCCACATCCGAATCTCGGAGCATAAACGATGGAACCAACAGGGTTTCTCCGGCTATCCAAGATTCCAAGCCCTATGCACCAAGCCGGGAAACCCTGACTATATGAATCTGTTCCATCAATAGGATCAAGAACGAATGTGTATGGCGCCTGAGGGTTGAATTGCCCCTGAACAATCTCCTCGGTTACGATATTTACTCCAGGAAACAGCTTGATGAGCTTATCGAGAACCCGACGAGTGATATACAAATCTGACTCTGTAAGAATGCTCCCATCAACTTTCAAGGACCGCCGGATTTTAGCTTGTTGCGCTTTTGCATATAGGCCGCATTCACGAATCGTCCTCTCCAGCTCATCAAATTTCTGTTTCATCTTGCTTCCCCCTGACTCAAAGCTTTCCAACACTTCCAATCACATCAATTCTACTTTCGACAATTTTTGCACAGGCTTCGATGACTTTGACGGAAACCGAACGTGGATCTGAACCAGAATCAGAAGCGTATGCCTGCTTGGAAACATCAAAGACTCCATGTACCTTCAGCTCTGTACCGACATTGATTTTGCGAACTCCCAGTTGTATTGCTTTCTTAAAATCATCGTCAGAAACACCTGTTCCCCCATGAAGAACTAATGGTATTGTGGGAACCAATTCATGAATTCGAGCGATACGAGGAAAGTCAAGCTTTGGTTCGCTCTTGTAAAAACCATGGACGGTACCTACAGCTATAGCCAAAGCGTCGACACCGGTATCCTTGATGAAACGTTTTGCATCTTCAGGAACGGTGAATAGCGCTTCGCGCTCATCGACTTTGATATGATCTTCCTGACCACCAACATGACCCAGCTCAGCTTCAACTGAAACACCATACTTTGCTGCATATTCAACAACTTGGGCAGTGATATCAACGTTTTCCTGATAAACCTTGCTAGAGGCATCAATCATCACTGAAGTGAATCCATTGTCGACACAACGACGGATTAGATCATAATCGGTTGCATGATCAAGGTGAAGCACCATATCAACATCATAATCACGTGCTACTCCGTAACAAGCTCCGACTGTCCCTTTCTCCCCCATTATTTTCATGGCTCCCACTGATGCCATGGCTATGACTGGGCTATTTTTACGCTGTGCAGCGAGCCCAATTCCAATCAAATTCTCATAGGTGAAGAAATTGAATGCACCAATTGCATAATTTCCCTTCATTGCCTTTTTCATTAGATAATCTAAAGTTACTAAAGCCATTTTGCTCTCCTTACTCCACTAATCTAGATTTAATCGCATCCAATGCTTGCTGGAACGCTTGGTCCGAACTTCGATAAGTCAACACCAATTTCATGTTTGCATCCCAGGAGGGAGAACTGGTGTCCTGATTACTGTAATAGGAATACCAGTTTTCAATAATCTCCCCGTCCCTATCCGAATTGCGAGACCGTATCATTTCAAAATGTAGTTCGCTATCTGGTACGAGATATATTCCAATCGTATATATTTGGCGTTCTAAAAAATCTTTTTGAAGTACAGAGAAAAACCTTGCGTCACGAACTTCTCTCGTCAAAGGTGCAGACAAAATGCAATCAATACCCAAGTTTAAATTTTCTATCACAGGTGCCCATAATGTCTCATAGCTTGTGTCCCGCCATTTTCGATAGAAAGCCAGTTTGCTGTCTGAGATACCGTATTCTGCTTCAATACGCTTAAGATGAGAAGCATTAAGTGTGTCATAGTCGAAATACGGCCAATGAAGCTCCATTGCCAGCTTCTTGGAAATAGTCGACTTGCCAGTTCCTGGTAATCCAGCGATTACTATCAAGCAAGGTTTATTTGCATATATCATTTTGCGTACTCCAAAATATTTCGGGCTGTTGATACATCAGTGATAAGCGTATCAACAGTCTGACACTTTAAGAGACCGATGATGCTCGCAACTTTCTGATATCCAGCAGCGATGGCAATCTTGTGCTTGACAGCCTGTATCTTATTCCAGGGCATCATTTGGCGTCCATGCATTATCGGTTCATAAACATTTCCTTCAGTATCGAAAAAATAATTCAGATAATCTCCTGTAATATCCTTGCCTCGCAACTCACCGGTGATTTTCTCTCCAAACATCGCCTTTCTGACATTTGGCTCGCGAGAAAACGGTACACCGATACCACCGATTATTATGTCCAGAGAATTCCAATACTCGGTGACATCGAAGGTTGGGGATTCCTGATTGATCTCCTGGCGGACGAGCTCCATGAAATTCCGATCTGTCTGGCCACCCCAGAACCTAATGAAATTCTCAGTGATGTTCCGATAATCAAAGTAGTCTAATTTGTCGTCAAGCGTACGATTACATATTAAGTTGTAATTCAATACTGGATAGTATCTCCAACTATTACGTCGATCTGTAGTTCTGACCTTGTAAGAGGATATCTCATTCATTGTCCTCCCTAAGCCAAATCCAACATTAGTTTGGCTTTTTGGAAAAGACCGCAACAGGTACTCTGAAGCTCCTTCCACCAAAAATGAATACATATGTTTCTCACTGTTCGCACCAGGGACAAGAACAAGTTCAGGCAATCCATAGATTTCTTTGAAAAGCAAGGAATAACGCTTTTGTTCGTCCTTGGTGACATAGGGAGGATTTATATTGATTTCTACAATACCCCGATCATGCGCGAGCTTGAGATATTTGCCAACCTGTACATGTGAGACACCATATTCATCTGCAATTTCCTTTTGCCGACGCCCGTTGAGGTAGTAGGCGACGGCGACAGCAAATAGTTTTTCGTTGGATATCATTCTTTGACACCTCCTGCAAGTCGGTTGATGAAAAAATCTTGGGACACGGTAAATAATACCATTGCAGGAACAGCTATTATAACACTTGTGGCCATGAGTCCTCCCCAGTTGATGAATTCACCATGGAATGTAGTTAGTCCGACTGTTAACGTATAACTTGAATGTTTCGTAATAAATGACGAGGCGATGAGAAACTCCTGCCAAACCTGAATGAAGGTATATATGCTAACGGCGACAATGCCACTTACAGCAAGAGGGAGCATTACGTACGTGAAAGTTTGGAAGAGGTTACAACCGTCGATAATCGCAGCTTCTTCTATCTCCATTGGGATATCGACAAAATACGTTGAAAGCAGGATGACGGATACAGGAATCTGCAATGCGATATAGGGCAGTATCAACGAACCCTGAGTTCCGTAAAGATTCAATTTGGCACACATCAAAAAGAGTGGTACCAACAGTACAACTACCGGGAACATCTGTGTCATCTTGAGAAAGTTCTGAAATTGCTTGCTTCCCTTGAACTCTAAACGGGTTACTGAGAAAGATGCACAGGTAGAAATGATCGTCGTACAGAGGACTGTTATAATTGTTACAAAGAGACTGTTTAGAATAAACGTCCCGATTTGATACACCTCAAATGCTTCAATATAATTGAAGAGATCAAGACGGACTGGTATGATACTAGGCGGAACCTCAAAAATTTCAAGGAACGTTTTAAATGATGATAATACAATCCAGTAGAAAGGAAATACAATAATCAAGAAAAGAACTATTGCCAGGACCGCAATTAATAGTTTCTGACGAGCACTCCTCCTGCTACGAATGAGCATGAAAGATGAATTATTAGGATTCGTTTTCCTAGACATGCCTTACCTTCCTTAACAGTTTTCCAGCAAGATTGACTATGACGATGATACCGACCATCAAGAAAAACATTATGACACTCATTGTCGATGCATTGCTGATCTCATAATACTGAAACGCTTCACGTTGTACCATTATCGACATAGTTGTTGTCAGTTCAGCTGGGCCTCCATTTGTCATTACTTTTAAGATATCATACGCGTTGAACGACCAAATAAAACACAAATAAGTACAAGTAATTATCGTCGACTTGATATAAGGGAATGTGACATATCGAAATAATTGTTTTCGGTTTGCACCTTCTATGGTTGCTGCTTCGACATGATCTTGAGGAATTGTGTTGAGCTTTGCAAACAACATTAAGGTAAAAAATGGAAAAGCTCGCCAGGTATTGGCCATAATGGCCGCTGCCATGGAAGTCGCACCGGTTCTGAACCATGAAAAGTCCTTCGGAACGATTTGAAGCAACTTGAGACAATAGCTTATGATTCCCGCATCTTCCTGCAGCATGAGAGACCAGATATACCCGGTGATGACTGAAGGAAGGACCCAAGGAATCAGCACAAGTGATTTAATAAACCCTGAACCTCGAAAGCCTCCGCTGAGCAATAGTGCAGAACCAAGACCAAGAAGAAGTGCACTACCAACATTGAAGAACGTCCAAATAAATGTCCGCTGAACAGCTGCCCATACTCGGATATCTGAAAACAACTTGATGTAATTGGAAATGCCCACATTTGACTTTCCAACCTGTAATAGACTATAATTCTGAAAACTTAGTATTACATTCATTATCATGGGATAAATCATGAATATGCAAAGCATCAGTAAAGCTGGAAGAATGAGAAGATATGGAACTATGCTGTATTTATTCCTGACAAGCATTTATATTTCCTTATTTGGACGATTAATCTAATTGCGGTGGGGGAATCCCACCGCTACGAATCTATCAAACACGTTGTAATAATTATTTCAGATCTTTGTTGAATCCATCAAGGATTTCCTGGACTTCGATTTGGCCTAGTCGGACGGCTGCTTCTGGAGTAACAATACCCAACAGAGCTTCCTGAAAACGGCGGTTCCAAGTTTCTGCAATGCGAGTGAAGACAGAAATCAGGGGAGCAGGATAGGCACTGCTGGCAAGTTGCTCACGGAACATATCGTAGTCAGATACATTATATGGAGGATAATCGAACGCATTCGTATCAGCCGGCAGGCCTCTTGCTATCAGAGCTTGATTTTCCGGTTGCAGGACAAATTCGAGGAAAGTCATTGCTGCTTCCTTGTTCTTTGAACCAGCGCCAATCCCCCAATGATAGCCACCCATGGCAGATCCACGAACTCCAGTCGGTCCCATTGGCATGACGGAGAACTCGAGATCTTTGCGGTTGGGGAACTGAGGAATGACACTCTTGATTTGAGAAGGCGTCCACCATAACATCGCCACCTTGCCTTGAGCAAACATTGAACGAGCCAAAGTATCATTGATGTTCGTATCTTTTGGCATATACTTGTACATCTCAACCGCCCACTTCAAGAACTCAAGCGCCTGAGGAGTATTAAGCTGGGCAACATACTTGCCGTCTACTTCGTCATACACCTTTGCATCGAAACTGAGCATGAATCCACCTAGATCATACATGCAAAAAACATTCTTACTAATTTGACCTGCCATTGCATATACGCCGAGCTTCTCATAAGCAGTCCTAGCGATGGTAAGCATATCATTGGTGGTCTGAGGAGCGGACAATCCTATTTGATTAAGGATGTTTACATTATAGGCCAAAATACGACAATCTGGGTCAAATGGAAGCCCAAAAACCTGTCCTTTGATCTTGCCAGCAGCTATAGCTGCCGGGGACCACGTGGAAAAATCCAAATTAGTTTTTGCCAGAAGTGAATCCATAGGGGCAAGAACGCCACCGGCATACAACGGGTTCAATGAAGTAGTTATTACCTGAATGACATCATAATCGTTGCCAGAAGCATGTGCCAGCAAGATCTGCTTGTCGAGACTGTCATATGCAACTTTCTCGAATTCCACATCATAATCAGGATATACCGCTTCAAACTTTGCTTCAATCTCGTTCGGTAATATGTTTGAGTTGAATGTCGAATCCCAAAGCAAGACTCGTATCTTCTGCGGTTTTAAGGAACTAGTAGTCTCTTTTGATCCAGCAGCAAAGATGACCCCTGCTACAAGCATCAAAACCAAAGTGACGCTGAGAGTTTTTCTCATCATTCTCATGTAATACTCCTTTATTGTTAATAATGAAACTTATTTTTTTGTTTCATTTGTAACTTTATATAGTTTACATTAATTTTACTTAATTGCAAGTAGAACAGTTTGAATAGCAAATTATCGTAACCAGACACCTCAATGAAATGCTGGGTATGAAGGACCCGAACACTTGTACTGGTTCTTTGTGTGGCTGGTTGCAGATAATTTCGGTGTACTAAACCGTGTGTGTCATGCTATGGGGGAACTATCGATCACCCTTGTACGGTTTTCGTTGGGAAGAAGGGCCGAGGTGGCCCGAATCGGTATGAATCGAAGTGTGACGGAAGGAATTGAGACAAGCACCCCCTTACCCCCAGGACCGGGGGCAACGACAATGGAGGTGGTGGTATGAGAGAATGTCAGGCCGGCGAAGCCCGGGCCAGTGCCTGCTGGTTTAGCAGACTCCCGCACCTGGGACAGAATCTCGGGTCGCGGCCGAGAATCCTGAGGACAAGCTCAAAGGGTGTCTCAAGGTTTTTGTCTTTCTTCTTGTTCCGCTTGCTGCGAAACCTTGCGGCTAGTGCCATACGGTACAACTCGAGCCGCTTGCTCTTGTTGCATGACGAGTACAAGCCGTAGTGGCGAATCCTGGTGAAGCCGTGGGGAAGCACATGCAAGAGGAACCAGCTATTGAGTCCAACTTTCTAATATCACAAGAATGGCTGTTTCCACAGATTTGTTTTGCAGTATAGGGGTTTCGGCATTAGAATCCTGACTTTGACAGCTAAAACCCAGAAAAAAGCTTTCAACTTATTCAGATGCAAGCTTTTATTTTGCCCTTCCAAAACACAAATATGGTTGGATAGATTTAGCCTTCGTAATCTTTTTTCTTGGTCTGCCCGATGATTCTTCTGATGTCCGACTGCTGCAGGAACTTCCTTGATATGTCTATATCCAGGGTCTTGAGTATGGTGTCGACTATCACGTCATAGTATGCGACCTGGTAGATGTTTGAGTTTGCAAGCTGCAGGGCGTTGAAGCTGGAAAGCGACTCCTGTATCGACTTGGCCGAGTACTGCCAGCCGAGCTGCAGCTCCAGCAGCCTTTCCAGGACCAGGGAAATGAAACAGATAAGGAAGTGGGCCCTGATCCTGTCCTGCCTGCTGTGGAACACCGGCCTCAACGACAACATCCCCGTCTTGGTGACCTTGAACGTCTCCTCGATCTTCCACAGCCCTCCGTAGATGTCCGCTATCTCCGAGGCCGGCACCACATGGTTGAGCACCAAAAACCCGTCCGAATCCCGGTAGTATGCATGGCCGGACGGCTTGTCCGGGTTTATCCCGGATTCGTCCTCGACCCCGATGACGTTGGTGCAGATGAGGTAGTAGCCGTCGTACTTCTCGTCCTCCTCCAGCCTCGCGGCGTCGAACTCGTAGAGGCACCAGTCGGCCTGTACCAGCTCCCCCGCCTTGACGGGGCTCTTTCTCAGGTACTTGCTCTTGCCGTAGCTGGAGTCCTTGAATTCCTTCGACCGTTTTCCCTCGGACTGGAGCGCCTTCTCGACCACCGCCTGCCGTTCGCGCTTCGCCCTGTCGCTGTACTTCCTGCTCCAGATGAACACCTGCCTCTCGTTGTAGATTCCCGAATGCCTGCTGTCATCCATATCGCCGTATGCAGAGGCCCTCTTGGGGATCGTCCTCTCCTTGATCATCGACACCACGTTGCCGTTGTCGTCCAGCGTACGCTCCCACCCCTCGCACGAGAGCGCGAACTCCTTGGTCTGTGAGTCGGACTTGCGTATCGACTGGCTGATCACATACCCGTTCCGTGCATCCCGGATCTTCATGATGTTGTAGTAGCTCATCATCCCCTTGTCCGCCACCACGATCTTCCTGCTGTCGGAAAAGTCGATGATGCTGTTGTCCATGGCCTGTGGAAGCGTCTCACAGTCGTTGGTGTTGCCCCTGAACAGCTCGTAGGCGATGGGAATGGAAAGCTCGTCCATGAACAGGCCCATCTGGATGATGGGCTCGGGCCGGTGCTCCTTGCAGGGGCCCTTGGCCCTCAGCCCGTCCTCGTCGTCGGCCTCGTCCCGCTCGAAGTAGTAGTTGGTGACGTCGTAGAACACCACCGTGTCCCGTCTTCCGAACTTCTCCTTCACCTTGGCGTCCAGGTGCTTCAGCAGGTCGGTCCTCCATTGCAGCAGGCGGTCCATGCTCCGGTAGACGTCCTGCAGGCCGTAGCCCGTGTCGCCGAAAAACCGATCCTTGTGCTCCCAGGTGTTTTTCTTGGAGGCCGGCCACAGGCATCGCGAGTAGAGCAGGTGCTGGAAGATGACGTTGATGTTGAACCCGCAGTCCAGGTACCTGCGCCGGTTGTTGACGAACTCGTCAAGCTCCAGGCGGTGGTACAGCCTCGAGTAGGCGGCGAACCCGAGGTTCCTGCAGTCGTCGGAAACCTGCAGGTCGCCCTCCCCGGAAAGGCTGAGCCTGATGGTGAAGTCGACCTGGTAGTTCATCGTCCTGACGACATTCCTGGACATCTCGCGTAGCTCGTCGGCCCTTCGGTTCACATAGGCCTGCGGGTCCTGCTCGCCGAGTTCCCGCAGTTCGTTGGCGGAGTACTTCTCCACCATGACCGTCTTGCGCTTGGTCTTCTCCCCCGGGATTCTGCTGACGGTGTTGATGTAATAGATCGTATCGCCGCTCTTGAGCTCGTTCCTGGTTACTGCGTAGGCCATGGGTCACTCCTTGCCATCAGTATACATGATGCAAGCATGGTTGTAAATAAGTTAACGTATGCGTACAAAGAAATGTTTTGAAAACCTAGGGGTATGGGCAAGAAAAAACCACCCTGGGGTGGCTGGCGTGTGGTTCTGGGGTTTGGGCTTAGCTTATGCTGCTGTCAAAGTGTGGAATACATATCCATGGCCCCACAACCGGATGCCATTGCAACCAGGACAATGGCTGGGGCGTTCCCAGCGGTAGGCTTTCCCTTGAGCTTGTAATTCTTTCAGTTTCACATGATAACTCAAAGTTCGCATACTGCTAGGCCCTAGAATTTTGGATGAAAAGCAAAGGAAAAATTTGGAGATTAATTAATAATTACATATAATATATAGACATAAGCTCGAATATCTCGTATAATGGATGTACTATAAACCTATACAAGACAAGGAGCTTATGCCTAACATGTTGAGGGATTTTACCAACAATACCGATGCCATTACAAGTCAAGTCAGTGCTTTTTCCCAGAGATTTAAAGTCGGAGCCATCCTTCGCCATTGTGGTGCACACAAACAAAAGGGCATAGAAGTCCGGAAGGTCTTCTCCTACCTGTCTACCCTGCTGTTCTGTGGAATATCCATGAACAGGGATCAAAAAACCCGCAAGTACGGGAACATGGTGAAAAAGGATACAAGCCATCGGTTCCTCCAATCCATGAAGATGGACTGGAACCGGTTCCTTTCCCTGTTGGCCAAAGAGATCATCGACAAGGATTTCCGCCCGATATGCCGCAACGATTGCAAGGGAGTGCAAAAGCCTTTTTTCCTGGTGGCCGATGACAGCAGCTACTGTCGCAACAGGTCCAAGAAGGTGGAGCTGAGCGCCAAGAACTGGGACCATGCCCTCAAACGCTACTACAAGGGATTCAGGATGCTTACCCTTGCCTGGACCGATGGCGTATCGGTCCTTCCCGTATCTTTTTGCAATATGAGCACATGCGACGATACGAAGGTGCTCAGGGGATCCAAAGGGCTTACCGCCAAAGAAAAGGAAACCTTTGGCTTCAAGATACGCAAGCTGGCAAAACAGAAGATGAACGACACGCTGCTGGACCTTCTGGATGTCGCTGCAGCGGCGAATCTCCAGGCCCGGTACCTGCTGTGCGACAAGTGGTTCGCCAACCCCGTCACCATCTTCGCCATCAGAGACAAGGGATACGAGGTGATCTGCATGCTGAAAAACTCCTCCACCTATTATCTCTACAAGGGAGAAAGGAGAAAGCTCAGCCAGATTTTCCGCATGTGCGCCAAGGAGGAGAGGCTCCAGCGCAAACTGGACCGAAAGGCCGGAAATGACGACTCGAAAGGCAGGAAATTCCTGTTCTCCGCTGCCATCTCACTGATCAACAAGGATGAGAAACCCAACCAAGAATCGAAAATCGTGTTCGTCAGGAACAGGAACAAGAAGAGTGAATACCTGGCGATTCTCTGCACAGACAACAGCCTGTCAGAGGACCAGATAGTTGAATATTACTGCAGCCGATGGGGGATAGAAACAATGTTCCATACCTGCAAGTCATTCCTGCGCCTGCAAAAGAGCACCCAATCGCTGGATTATTCAGAAATCCATGCCAGCACCGCCATAGTCATGTTCCAATATGCGATGCTCTCCTGGCTGAACCGCCAGAACTCTGATGAAATAGGTTTCGGTGAACTGTTCTACCAACTCCTGGAAGAGGTCCAAGATACTGCTCTCTTTCATGCCATTGAACTGGTGTTGACATTGTTCGTCGAGACCCTCGCTTCTGAATATGCCATGCCACCGGGAAAGCTCAATGAAGCGATGAACAAATTCCTCAAGCAACTGCCTGAGAGGCTGAAAACCTGTCTGGATCTAGCTGCTTAGGCATGTGCGAACTTTGAGTGATAATACAGTACTATGTTTATAGTTTGGGGAGCAGGCATCTTTGGTTGGAGGCTGCTCCCCTCTCCTTTCCTATGATGCCAACATCATACTATATAAAGTGATACTTTGTCTAAGACACCTTGATAATATTAAGAGTTGTGCAATTGTTTAATGTGGAAGCCAACAATCCGCACCACCGATGGACAAGCTGGAAGCGGCAAGATACAAGGCCTGGACCACCGTTGAGAGAACCAACAGTGAACTCAAGGACGGGTACCTTCCCGACAAGATCTACAGAAGGGGCCGCCATGCAAGGTATGACATCGAGCTGGCAATCCTGCTGACAACCCTGAAGAAAGCCCGCAATGTCCTGCTGGCCAGGGAGGAAGCGAGGGTCGGCAAACCGGCTTGAGAGAACTTGGAAAGCGTTGAACATGCACCCTCTTGCTTGCAAGGGTGGCCTGCTCATGCCCGAAAACCATACTATCGTACTTAAGGTCGACTGAAAGTCATCGCGGTTCTCATTGCTTGGCTATTGAACAATCTGGACTGGATGATATTGCATCGTTATGCATGAATGGATGCATATTTATTAGCCGATTTGTTATTTTGAAATTGGCTCTATATAGTGTCGAAAGAAGGGAAAGTGTAATTTAAATCTCTGGGAAAAAGCACTGACTTGACTTGTAATGGCATCGGTATTGTTGGTAAAATCCCTCAACATGTTAGGCATAAGCTCCTTGTCTTGTATAGGTTTATAGTACATCCATTATACGAGATATTCGAGCTTATGTCTATATATTATATGTAATTATTAATTAATCTCCAAATTTTTCCTTTGCTTTTCATCCAAAATTCTAGGGCCTAGCAGTATGCGAACTTTGAGTAACCAAGTATCAGGAGGGATATATGAACTGTCATGTTGGAATCGACATTGGGACTACAAATACAAAATGTCTAGTCATGGATACGAATGGGACAATCGTACTACGGTTGACAGATAAGACTCCGAAACATCTCATTCACTCTCTTGAATTCTTTGATGTACATAGAATTGATTCTTTGATTGATTCGTTTATCACTGAAGTCCAAAGTAAGTATTCAATCCGTTCCATTGGTTATTCGAGTATCGGGGAAAGTGTCATCCCTATCAAAAATGGCAAAATCTGTTTCGACTGTCCTCTGTGGAGTGTTGCGAGCATCACATCTACACCACACCAACGCGATATCATGAAACAGTACTGTGGTTTTGAAAACACCGGTACCGTCCATAATGGATTATTCTCTTTGGACAAGATTCTATGGATGAGAGATCATTTCCAAGAATGCCGGGAAGTAGACCTGTGGCTTCCGATGACAGCCTACCAAGTATATCGCAAGACTGGTGAAGGAGTATGGGACTATACTCAAGCTTCCCGTTCTTATATGTTCAATGTTCATACAAAACAGTGGATAGTACCTTTGTTGGAGGCCTTCAATATGAAGGAACCTGGACGGCTTGCAATGATAGGGACCGCAGTATCAGGAAAAGACGGAATAGTCCATGGTATTGGGGGACATGATCATATGGTTGGCCTCTTTGGAATTGAAAAGATCTTCTCTCAGGATGGAAAATCCATTCCTCTTTTCTATGATTCCATGGGAACTTCTGCCGTATTGACCATGATTTCAGGATCTGAAAGCCATGTTGATATTTCCGACCATATAACTTACAACCCAACAGGAGGTTGTCTGCTTCCAGGCTTTTCTCAAGATTCTTTCATTCTCACAAGATCATTTAGAATGTTTGGAAGCTTACTTGCGTATGTTAAGCGTATAGGACAACAGGGAATTTCTAACTACCAGTTTCAGGACATCAATGAAATGTTATTACAATGCATTCCTACGCAATGCCGCACACTCATCACATGTGATGGAGACTTCATCCTTGGAACAACGGGAACCGGGGAGGTAAATTTCCATAATGTGGATTTGAACGGAGACATTACAAGTCTTCTGCACAATACATATTTGTACCTAGCAAGCCTTACCAAATTAATGCAGGACGACCTTTATAGATTCTCCACGACAAAAAAAGCACTGACCTTCATCAGTGGAGGAGGAATAACTGATAATACGCTGTTCATGGAATACCTGGCTACGGCATGTAATTGTCGTATTACGGTTTTACCTACAGCTGAGATCAGTGCTCTTGGAGCTTTGATAGTCGGATTGGTAGCTTGTAAGGATGATACAATGTTAAAGATTGTCTCCAATCTCCAAGAAAGATGTACCTTCGTTGAACCATCCCTCCGGTTGAAACCTGCGATCAAAGATGCACGAATTCAATATCTGAAGCTTCGTGAAACAATGAAAAGCTAGAGAAGTAACAGTTCCATTTCACCTTACAATGTCAAGAATTATTTTGGTTCAATCACCAGGAATCGAGGGTGTCGCTGCGCCCTTTCTCGTCAAGGACTTGCAGTCTCGATTCGTCTCCGTTTATTGCAGGCTGGGTGAGTATGTAGTCCCTGATCGCCTGCGCCACGGGTTTCAGCTCCGAACCGGCCCGCAGGTGCCAGTTCGCAAAGTTCTGCTCGCTCAGCTCGATGCCAAGGTTCCTGAACCGCTTCGATATCCTGGTGACGGACAATCCGTAGAAGAACTTGTCGACCAGGGATGCGGCGACGAGGCTGTCGCCGGCAAGGCCTCCGGGGATGAAGCGACTGGGGGCCGAGGCGGTGATGATGGTGCGTTTCCTGACGCCTTTGGCGTCATGGGTCTCGCCGCAATCGGGACAGTAGCCCTTGTGCCTTGCCTGCTGGATGATGTGCAGGCTGTTGCGCACGATGTCGATGTGCTCATGCACGTCGGGGCTGCCGATGTCGACAAGGCCTGCGCCGCAGCTCTGGCACGTGTCGGCAAGCATGAATTCCTTGCGCTGCCTGGGATATGAGGGGTCGAAACCCTGCCGGCCGCAGCCGTTGCCGCGCCTGCGGCTTTCGGGGTTTCTGTTCCTGCCCCCCGTTTCCTGTGATCCAGTCTCGTTCTTGGCGCATTGCTGCTCAACCGCCTGCTTGGCTTGTGCGAGGATTTTCTTCTCCTCCTCGCTGAGAGAGCCTTCCTCTTCCTTGCAAAGGAGCTCTACGGGTATGTTGAAGAGCTTGCGGTACTTTTCGCTGGAACTGCCGAACCTGAGGAAAAGGCTGAGCCGCAGTTTCTCCTCGCCGGCGCGCACCGCCCGCGAAAGGACCTGCACATCCTCGCTCAGCTCGGCGTTCTCCTTCACGAGTGATCCGATCTTCTTGTCGAGGGCGTCAATCTTCTTCCTTTCCTTCGCGTTCGCCTTTTCCAGCTCGGTGACGCGCATGCGCAGCCGGGTGAGTTCCTCTTCGTTCGTCATGGGGGAATTGTATCGGATTCTGCAAAACTAGTCAACACAACTCTTTTCATGCAAACAATTTAGACACGCGATTGCCTCTAAAAACACTACCCAGCGGGAAGCTGTGGCAGCTGCCTGTCGGGCCCTGGCCGGTCTTCAGCAAAAACACCAAAATGCAGAAAAGAGGGCGTACAGGACCATGGCTGTCCTCGGCAAATACACACCGAATATAAATTTACATGATTTTTCTCAGATGTGCAGGTCCATCCGGGTCACCAGTGCGCGCGCCTTGAGTTGTTCCAGCGGAACGGGGTCTGACAGCAAATCCCTCAGCTGTCCCTCCGTCATCTGTGCCGCAGAGCTCTTGTCCATGGGCCAGCAATAGCAGCCATACCGGATGGACCTGCAGAGCATCCAGCACCCGGCCCCCTCGCAGTAGACGATGCGCATCTGCTTCCTGTTGGTTGAGCAGAACACGAACATCGACTGCTCGTCCATGCTCATGTTCATCGCTCCCACCACCAGCGATACCATGCCGCGGACCCCCCGACGAAAATCGGTGGCCCCTACCCTGAGGAAGATCTTCTTTCCCTCCAGGCTCGTGTCGAACGGCAGGCTCATGAGAGCTTGCGCCTCAGCTCCGCCAGCATCCTCCTGTTTCCTTCTGTATAGGAAAGCCGGTACAAACGAGTGCTGCACTCATGCACGTCTGCCTGGAATGCAATCATCTCCTCAAGGCTCAGACCACTCTCGGCTTTGCGACTGCCGCCCGTTCCAATGGTGTAGCACACCATGCGGGGATCCTCGGATTCCGCTTTGCCCGGGTTCATCTTGGACTTGCCGTTCGTTCCCCCTTCTAGTTCCCTCACCCACCTTCCAAGCGTCTTGGTTGATACGGGTATGTCGGGTGAGCTGCAGAATGATATGAGTGTGGCTCCCGATTGCTGGAATCTCGTGATTATATCCAGCTTGCTCTCTTGCGAATATGCTTTGAATCCTTGCATCTTCAATCCTCCGTAGCCTATGTTACAGAGTTGCAGCATCCCCTGGGTATGGTGTATTTGGTTTGATGCTCACCTCTTTGATGCCAGCAGGAAAGGCTATGTCAGGAACCCTGTGGCTGAGAGAATCCCACAGGATTTATGATAGAGCCAAATTTTTAGTAAATCTGTAGCCATGGTTTGCATTCTTCTGATACATTCATGAAAGAGAGAGGTTGCAAAGCGATGAAATCATATAAGAATCAAGTATTGGTAGTCTGCCTTAATCCTACTTTCCAGGAAACTCTAGTGTATAAACGGCTCCAGATAGGTGAAGTAAACAGGACTCGATTGCATCGATTGGATGCCTCAGGAAAGGGGATGAACGTTGTTAGAGTTCTCACTCAGCTTGGAACCAATTGTACGTTGTTAAGCCACCTTGGAGGGAGTCGTATTCAAGAGTTTCTAGAACTTGCCAATAAAGATAAAGTAAATATCGTCTGGACAGATAGCAATAGTCCAATTAGAACTTGCATTACCATATTACAGACTGAAGTTTTTTCAACCACCGAGTTGATTCAAGAGTCTGAATCCGTGCAGATAGGAACAGAAGAAGAGATTAGGCATCTCTATACAAAGCACCTAAAAGAAGTAGATGCAGTAATTTTTTCAGGCACTCGTTCCCCCGGCTATTCTGAAAATCTTTACGCACAGATGGTTAAAGAGGCAAAAGATACAGGAAAATTTGTAGTATTGGATTATCGTGGCGAGGATCTTAAAAGATCCTTAAGCATGAAACCGAATATAATCAAGCCAAATCTATCGGAGTTCTGTTCAACGTTTTTTCCATCCTATGATGTGATAGCGGAACAACAAGATTCTGGGCATTTGAAGCAACAGGTTTCTCAAATTATGAAAGAGTTGTATGATAAATATCAAACAATGACAATCATAACCCACGGGTCCAAAGATCTCTGGGCTTATGATGGAGTTAGTTGGTATGAAATACCGGCAAAAAAAGTAAAGGCAATAAATACCATCGGTTGTGGCGATGCTTTCACTGCCGGGTTGGTGCATGCATATATTAATGAGCAGTGTTTTTCACAAGCACTAGATACAGCACTAAATGCAGCAGCACTTAATGCAACTTGCATAACTCCTGGCAGTCTCTATGATAATAGTTTGAAAAATTTTGCAAGGTAGTGACCTATACCGTCATTGTCATTATCCGCAGTTACATCATCTACGCAGGCTTTCAATAAATTTGAACTATTGCCCATTGCCACTCCCCAGCCCACAGACATAAGCATTTCACGATCATTTTCTGCATCCCCAAAAGCAAGCATCGAGGAAAGCGGAATATTCATTCTTTTAGAAATGAGATCAAGACCATTTCTCTTATTTGCCTTGCTATTCATAATTTCAATATGGTTCTTAAAAGTCGAGACAGCTGTAAAGGATTCTGGATACCTATGAGCTAACTCACCAAGCAAGTCCTGACCGAGACTCTCTGTTTCTCTGCCTGTGATCATTGCCTTGACAATAGGTTCACTTTTCATAAATGCATTGCTGATCGGCTGGCATGTTTCATATGCAATTGGATCCAATTGTTTATAAAGAAGAGAATCCTCCATATCTAAATAGACCTGGTTCTCTGTATAGAGATGAAGTCTTAATGCTGTATTTCTTGTAATCTTAATAAGTTGAAAAACAATGAAGTCATCAAGGTGAACCGAATATAGCTTCCCATTCGAATCTGGGTCAATAATTATTGATCCGTTGAATACAGTAAGTGGTAATTGAGATGAAATTGATTGGGTATAGGCTTGTGCAGAAACAGCGCTTCTCCCTGATGCAAATCCAAGCAATATGCCTCTGCGCTTTACCTCCATAAGCACGTTTCTTGTATAGGGAAGTATTGTTTTATGGGAAGACAGCAATGTCCCATCCAAATCCATGAGTATTGTTGTAATTATTGATGATTGCATTCATTCTACCTTTAATAATGTATTTCTTGTAAGGTATGATTGAACAACAATACTGTCAATGATTAATACAATCAGTTTTAATCATAAAAAAACAGATAGAGGGTAAATAAATCGCGTTTTTCCTTGACAGCAGTGTAAACTAGTCTCACTATAAATGTATAAAAAAGCAAGTGTGTGCTTTCGCATGGCACTAAGCAATTTTGGCGTATGCCAAGAAAATCAAGGAGGAGATGATGAAAAAAAGTATTGCTCTACTCATCATCATGGTTTTGTTTGTTGCAATGACCCCGATGTTTGCACAAGGCTCAAATGAACAACCACAGACATTAACAGTCTATGTTGGGTTGCTCGAAGAACACGGTGCTGCAATTTGTCAGGCATTTGAGAAAGCTACTGGAATTAAAACTCAGTATGTTCGTATGAGTGGTGGAGAGATTTTTGCTCGAATCAAGGCAGAAAGTCAGAATCCCCAAGCTAGTGTATGGTATGGCGGTGGTTCCCTGACATTTATCGAAGCTGATAATAATGGATTGCTGGAACGTTATGTCAGTCCCAATGCTGCAATTATCAGTGACAAATTTAAAGATCCCAATGGTGCTTGGACAGGTATTTATAGCGGTTACTTAGGTTTCTATGCTGATGGTGACTGGCTTAAAAGAAATAATGTTGCAATGCCAAAAACCTGGAACGACTTGTTAAATCCTGCCTTTAAGGGTGAAATTGTCATGGCTCACCCCGGTTCATCCTCTACTGCATACAATATGCTTACCACAATTCTTCAACTACAAGGCGAAGAAAAAGGATGGGATTACCTACTCAAACTGAATGATAATATTCGTCAGTATACCAAGAGTGGTTCAGCTGGTGGCCGAATGGTTCAGCTGCACGAGACAGCGCTGACCATTGGATACTTGCATGATGCAGTAGCTTTTAAGCGTGAAGGATATGATCATATCGTAATTGCAGCTCCAGAGGATGGAACAGGTTATGAGATTGGTGCTGTTGGTATAATTAAGGGAGCTCCTCAGCTTGCAGCAGCAAAAAAATTCGTTGATTTTGTATTAACCGCAGAAGCTCAAGAAATAGGGCAAACTGTTAATGCCTTGCAGTTCTTGACAAACCCCAACGCACGCCCGCCCAAGGAAGTTGAGTCTATCAAGAATGCAAAACTAATTAATCAGGATGACGCATGGTCTGGTGCCAATCGCTCTGATTTCTTGAATAAGTTCAATCAACTGACCAGAACAGCTCCTCCAAAATGAGATTAACGCAGTATGCTGGGTGCCATTTCGGCAACCCAGCATTTCTCTGTTAAACAAATCTCCTATCGAATTCATTAACTGAATCCAAAGTATTGATATGTCTGTTCAATATGATGCTTCGGGAGATGAATTCTACATGATTTCAATATTCGTACCGGCTTTAATTACAATTGAATACATCAACTCAAGAGGTTGGGAGTTGACTTGGTGGCAACCGTAGCTCGGAACATATCACGCAGGGAATTCGGGAATATTGTATTGCTTGCTAAGTGATATTTCGTAAGATGTATAGGTAAATTTTGGTTTAGTGCTGTTCAAATAAACCTTTACATGATGTACCTTTGGGGAGAACTGTCCCAATAAACAACCTTCTGCATGCTACTGATAAAAGAGCATTGCATATCGCCGATAAGGCCTAAAGTTATGATTTTTATATTATGAGGACTTTTATGCAAGAATCTCAAAATGCGCTTTACAATGAAGATTCGGGTTTTAAAAGATACTTCAAGCAATTGAAGTTTTCATTACGCGATCCAGTTCTACTTGTCTCTGTCATTTCTGTAACCATCATCGTTGCAATGTTTATTGTAATCCCCCTCTTCTCGATACTCCGTGAAAGTGTAGAAGCAACTGGGACTTTTTCATTAAAGTCCTATTCTGCAATTTTTCGAAGCAGTTATGATCTAGAGATTATCTGGAATACTATAAAGCTCGGGTTGGTTGTAGCGACTTTAGGGACTGCTGTTGCATTTTTATTTGCATATGCAACTACCTATCTGAAAATTCCAAATAAACGTTTCTTTAAAGTATTGTCCATTCTTCCTATGATATCTCCACCCTTTGTCATTTCGCTTGCAGCAATTTTATTGTTTGGCAGAAGCGGGTTGGTTTCTTATAAATTATTTGGTGTGAGAAATGACATTTATGGATTCTGGGGATTAGCACTCACCCAGGTACTTTCATTCTTCCCTATTGGATATTTGATGCTTACAAACCTTTTACAAAACATCGATCCATCAGTAGAAGAAGCCGCTCAAGCACTTGGATCCAATCAAGCCCGTGTTTTTATGACAGTTACTATTCCGCTTATGCTACCTGGATTAGCCAATGCAGCACTTTTAATTTTTATCCAATCTCTTGCTGATTTTGGTAACGCAATTGTTATTGGTGGAAATTTCACCACCATGGCAGTCCAAATATACCAACAAGGAATCGGAAGTTATGACATGCAGGGAGCTACTGCTTTGGCTGTTGTTCTTCTCATGATTAGCGTACTTGCATTCTATTTACAAAACAGTGTAATCGGAAAGAAATCCTACATCACCGTTACAGGAAAAGCATCAAAACAAAGAATCATGAATGCTAATAAAAAAGTCACAATACCTGTATATATCATTTGCATGGCGATTTCAGTAACTGTTGTAAGCATGTATCTCCTAGTTCCTTATGGTGCGTTTGTTAGGTTATGGGGTGTAGATTTCAGTTTCACTACACGATGGATTAAATATGTATTAACCATCGGAATGCGCTATATCAAGGACACAACAATTCTGGCTGCACTTGCTACTCCAATTTCTGCCATCATGGGCATAGTTGCTGCATACCTGATTGTTAGAAAAGATTTTCCAGGCAAGAAAGCATTGGAGTGGTCAATTCTCATGGCTATTGCCTTACCTGGAACTGTTTTGGGCCTTGGGTATGTACTTACTTATAATACACCTCCTTTAATACTGACAGGATCAGGATTCATCTTAGTTGTAGCTTTGGTTATCCGAAGCATGCCAATTGGAACACGATCAGCAATTGCCGCGTTAAAACAGATTGATCCTTCCATTGAGGAAGCTGCAAGTATATGCGGGGCAGGAAGCCAGAAAGTGTTCATATCCGTCACAATCCCACTTATTCGTCCTGTTTTCTTTAGCGGTCTCGTCTACTCTTTTATAAGAGGGATGACTTTGGTCAGTACAATCATTTTCTTAGTATCTGCTCGCTGGCAGATGCTTACAGTGGCTATTATGAATCAGGTTGATCAAGGTTTGTATGGCGCAGCGAATGCATATTGTCTGGTCTTAATAGTTATCGTCGGTGGTGTAATGCTACTCATGAACTTATTTATTAAGACACTTGGAATAAATCTAAATGAGGGGTATTAATATGATAGAGAATTCTGCAAAAGCAGTTGAATTGGTAAATTTATCCAAGACCTTTATAACAAGTACACGAGGTAAGGTCCATGCAGTTCAAAATGTCAACCTGACTATTAATCCTGGGGAGTTTGTCACTTTGCTTGGACCCTCCGGTTGTGGGAAAACAACACTACTGAGAATGATAGCTGGTTTTGAGATGCCCTCTGATGGTCATATAATGATTAACGGGGAAGATGTAATCTCAAAAACACCCGATAAGCGAGATCTTGGCATGGTCTTTCAGAATTATGCTCTATTTCCTCATTTGAATGTTTTTAATAACATCGCTTACGGCTTAAAAATCCAGAAACTTTCTAAAGAGGAAATGGAGAAACGTGTTTTAGAGGGATTGAAAACTGTACAGATGGATAATTTTGCTGAACGAGTACCAGCTCAGATGAGTGGAGGTCAACAACAGCGTGTTGCTCTTGTTAGAGCATTGGTTCTCCATCCAGGTGTCTTATTGTTTGATGAACCACTATCGAATCTAGATGCAAAACTCAGATTACATATGCGGGATGAAATACGAAGAATCCAGAAAGAAATTGGTATTACTTCGATTTACGTAACTCATGACCAAAGTGAAGCCATGGCAATGAGTGACAAAATTGTTATTCTCAAGGATGGCATTATCCAACAGGTGGGCAATCCTCAAGAGATTTACCAACATCCTGCTAATGAGTTTGTTGCGAACTTTATCGGGAAAGCAAACATTCTCGAAGGGAAAATCATTTCTAAAGAGAAAAACGATGTAGTTATTGATATAGACAAGGTTAAGTACGAAGTACATACCAACACTCGTTGGAATGTAAATGATTCAGTAAAAATTGTTGTCCGGCCTGAAGCCATCGAAGTTGGTAAGGAAGATATGACCGGGACGGTTGTCAAGACTATTTACATGGGGGTAAGCCAGGACTATTGGATTAACTTCCAAGGAAAGGAGCTGGAAGTTTCAGACTATAATCCTTCATCAAAGCAAATCTATCCTGAAAATGGACCAATTTTCTTTGGCTTCAAGGAGAAGTCTCTGCATATCCTTGAACCAGAAACTTAAGGAAGTTTAACCTTCTAAATTTTATTCTTCCAAGTGGGAATCAAAACCGATCCAAGAAGAGTCGATCCTTTTATTTCAGATTAGAATACCATCTACTACTAACATTAAGGCCAACGAGGATTCAATCCCGTCGGCCTTAAGCTAATTAAAAGAAAGCAACTAGCGATACAGATGAGCTCTATTGGCATCTTTAAAAAGATCAATCTTTTGATAGATAACCTGCTTCATTGACTCGATACACGGTGGATAGATTGCGTTAGGTTCTCTTAAGGAAAGATCTTGCAATACCTCTCTGCATTTATTGTAAAAAGCTTTTTTTATATCACTGGAGATATTTATCTTTGAGACTCCAAGCTCAACTGCTTCAGCAATTTCATTATCGGGATTATCTGATCCTCCATGTAATACGAGAGGAATGGATGTTCTGCTTGTAATCTCTTTGAGCAAATCGAGCCTTAACTTTGGCCTTTTATCTTTTGGATATATCCCGTGAGCAGTTCCTATTGCAATAGCCAATGTATCAACTTTCGTTGCAGTAACAAAGGTTTCCACATCATTAGGATTTGTAAAGATAATGTCTTCGGTTCCAGCCTCACCACCGTTACCTGTTGCTCCAATTGTCCCAAGTTCCGCTTCAACAGAAACCCCGGCAGCGTGTGCAAGCTCTACGATTTTTTGAGTAATCTCTATGTTTTGCTCAAATGAATAAGTTGATGAATCTATCATGACTGAGGTAAATCCACACGCAATAGCCCTCACTACTTGTTGAAAGGATGAGCCATGATCAAGATGAATGCAAACCGGAATCGAAGCCTTATGGGCTTCTTCTCTCACGGCAGCAACAAAACTTTCATTTGTGAACGAGAGTTCATCCGGGTGGATGGCAATGATTACCGGGGCTAGTTTTTCTTCACAGGCTTCCATGACTCCCTTGAGAATCATGCTGCTACTAGTGTTGAATGCTGGTACGGCAAACTTGTTCCTTTGTGCAACTTCTAGAATTTCTTTCATGGTTACAAGCATACTACTATTCTCCTACTTTATACGGTGACGACATCCGCACCGTATTGTTTTAATAATTTTAGATTATCTTCACTGATATTGGTATCTGTGATTAAAAGCCCGGTGTTCTTGAGCGATTCGACAAAAGTGAATGCAGTAGTCCCAATCTTTGAGGAGTCAGCTGCATATATTGTACGTTTTGCATTATTGCCCATAATTCTCTTTACTGCTGCTTCCTGCGGATTGGCTGCAAAGTATCCATCAGGAATAAGAATCCCACTTATTCCTAGAATCGCTTTATCTGTTCTATATTGCTTAAGAAATTCTTCACAGCTAGTACCAATAATTGAATCAGTATTCTTCTCAAGCTCACCGCCGGTAATAAGCACCTTGTTCTCATTGACACCAGCAAGGGTCTGAGCTACAGATGGCGAATTTGAGACAACCATTAATCTTTTATGAGATAGAAGCGCTCTGGCAATAAGCAAGGAAGTACTCCCTGAATCGAGAAAAATACTTTCTCCATCAGATATCAACGAAGCCACATAATTTGCAATCCTTTCTTTCTCTGCTGTTTCATTCTCTAACCGTGCCCTAATATTCGTCGTTTGCCAGATAGAACGGTCAAGACAGCTGATTGCCCCACCATGAGTACGAACAAGTTTTCCAGAATCTTCAAGAAGAATTAAATCTCTTCTAATAGTAACTTCGGTCACATTAAACTCTTGAGCCAGTTCATACACATCAGCCCTTCGTTTTTGATTGATGTATTGTATTATTCCCAGCCTTCGTTCTTCAACAAATTCCTTTTTCATCATATTCCTATACTCCTACTGAGAGCAAACCCGCAATAAAGGCATCTCCCAATCCAATAGTGGTAAGGCAATTTTCTCGTATTGCATAACTTGGAACACAACATAGATTATCATTTTTTTCACAAAACTTTTGCATTATTAATCCTTCCGGGCAATAAGGCAGATTCATAGGGATTTTTGCCTGATTGAGAAGGTGGCATGTCGCAAAATCAACCCCTGTCTGAAGTGCTTTCTTAATTCTCAATGCATTTTCCCCACAGGCAATCACATACGATTGTGTATGAATAATTACTATTGGTACTCCAAGCATCTGTCTGACAGACATAATTGACTGGATTTTTTGTTCAGCCGTTAATAAAGGCCCATGTACAAGTTCCATCAATTCTTCTTCGTTCATACTATAGATGGAAAGGCAAGGGCAAAGGTAATCAATAACAAACTCTCGATAAGCAGGCTTATGAAAACATCCATCTTCATAGATGATAGTTAAATTCTTATTCAATAATGATATTTGATTCAATATCTCCAAAAGACGAGTTTCAAGGATTCTTACATCATGAATAGCATTGAATCCGCTGAGTAAAAGAACTTCATAATCTTGTGCACGAAAAAAGAAATCATAATTAATTCGCATGTTTCGAACTACAGGATTATTATTAATAATTATCCTATTTGACTGCAATGCTATAATAATTTGCTGATCAACCTGTACTTGTAAACCTTGGTTGAACTGAATAATGTAATGATGCCTTAACTCCTCATTTTTATAACTGGTAACCACTTCTACAAAAGAATCAATAAATTCTTTATCTTCATCTGTGTAAGACACACAATGAAGCAAAACCTTATGTCCATTCTTCACGAGTAAGTTAGCAGCCCTTGCTGCTGTTCCTCCAATCGATTCAATATAAGGAAAATTTTCAGATAATTGTTCAAGAACTTGGGGATTCCAAATATAATACTCTCCGCCTTTTTGATGTATAATGCAATCTAAAAGTGTGCAGAGAACCTCTTTTTCTGTCTGCAATTTGGCATAGAACCTGATATCATCACCATGAATATGAAGACGATCAATACTTTCTTGCAATAATGAAGAGTTCATAGTAATTAAACGATCAATATTATTACCGAAACCTAGTGCAATCCTATGTTTATTCTGCATCAAACCCTCATATATAGCATACTTTAGAACAGATTACCCCGTCAATGATAAAAACAGTATTAATTATGCAATATGAATGATTATTTATGAAAGAAAAAGTCAGTTTTCAAATTATCTAGATTCATTAATAAATCTGTAAGTATCTCAAATTCCCGACCTAATTATATCAGGTCTCCTCGTCTTCCTGTTCGTCATCATTTTCAGGCTCTATTGGCTTCTCAAGATTCACTATCTTTCCCTTCCAATGGTACTCTATCTTTAAGAGGCTGAAGATCAGCCTCTGGGCCTTGGTGGGTACCGTCCACAGGTCCTTGTAGGTGCCGGTGAAGTGGATTCTGGAATAGGTCGACACCTTGTTCAACATGTCCTTGAAATCCCAGTACTTCCTGTCCCTGGGCTTGATGGCCGAGACCTTGCCTCTCAGGTCGTTGAGCAGGATGAGGGTGATGAAGTTGACGAAAAGCCTGCCCTTCATGGTCTTCTCTGTGTGCACGTTGAGCCTGTTGCAGTCCAAGAGGTTCTTGTGAATGTCAAGGAGTTTTTTCTCTGATGGTAAAAACATCTTACCGCTCACAGGTTCTTCATGTCGTCGAAGTGGAACTCGATGTCGCACCTGCGGTTGTAGTGCCCCAGAGCCTTCGATGCATCCTTCTCCGCATTGGTGAGGATGATCCAGAACCCGCTGTAGCCGTCGATGTAGGCATTGACGGCCTGCTCGTTGAGGCTGACCTTCCTTCCCCTCTTGGGTGTATCCTTGACGGTGAAGTAGGTGTCGTACAGGTTCCTGTGTTTCTCGAAGGCAGCCCCGCTTGCAAGCTCCTCCTCGCACTTCCGCAGCTTGAGCATCAGCGATGCGATGTCCTGCTCCTTCCTGACGGGGTCGAAGTAGACATGCCTCCAGGTCCTGCCGTAGGACTCGGTCTTGTAGTCGGTGACGCCATAGATGTAGGACTTGTCGTCCTCGGGATTGCGGATGATGTTGGCGGGTCTTCGGATTGAGGGCCTGACCTTGTCGATCAATTCCTTCTGCCACTTGAGGCTGGAGGGGACGGGGATGGTGAACTTCTGTCCCTTATCCGCTATGTTCCTGAGGTTCGCCTCGCTGTAGAAGCCCCGGTCGCCGACCAGGTTGATGTCCTTCACATCGAGCTTTTCCAGGCTGCGCAGCACATGGTCGAGGACGAGTGAATCGGACATGCTCCCGGGCAATTCCGAGTACCAGAGAGGGACGTTCGACGAGTGGGCGCTGAGCAGGCCGAGGTTTATCTGCCTCAGGTTCTCGTGGTCCCGGTTGTACCCCCGCTCCACATAGGTGTTGTTTTTTCCATAGGACGAAATCGAGGTTATATCGAAAAGCAGTGCCTTTTTCTTCGCCTGCTTGGCAATCCAAAGCTGTGTTTTGTCAAGCAAAAATCCTTGGTCTAATCACCAGGGAATCCCGTGTCTAATCACGGGAAATTCCCGGGTTTTATCATCTGCACAGGAATCTATGCAGATATCCAGAAACTATGGCTTGTAATCAGGGACATCCTCATATTCATCCTCAATCACAAAGATCACGTTTGGATCCGTTTCCCCATGCAGCTGATGTGCAATTTTACCTTTCAGGTAGGCAAGCTTGTTGCCCAGGTAAGCCATCTCGTTCTCGATCTTGTCCAAGCCGTACAACAGTCGAAGCCTTCCTTCAGGGCTTTGGTACTGCATTACTATCTTTCTGGCCTGCTCATGCAGGTCCTGTTCCGAGTATTCATGCGGGCTGGGTTCTATCCCCAACCGGTCCAATATGATCTGCTCGAGCTCCTCGGTGAATTTTGTACCGTCGTATCGGTAACACGAACGCAATTCACGCAAGTATTGTTTGTCAACGACCATGTTCGTCACCCCCTTTCGACCGCTCGGATGCGGTCTTCCGCATCAATGCATGCTCCATCCGGTAGCTCTGCCCCTCGAACACAAGCAGGTGCCCATGGTGGATGAGCCTGTCGATCATTGCTGCAGCCATCTGCTGGTCGGTGAAGATGCCACCCCACTTGGAAAACTCGAGGTTCGTCGTAAGAATGAGGCTTTTGCTCTCGTAGCTGTCGCTGATGATGCGGAACAGGAGCTGGGACCCCTCCTTGTCCACCGGTACGTACCCCCACTCATCAAGAATGAGCAGATCCAGTCTGCGTATGTCCGACACCAAGCGTTCCAAGACTCCGTTCTTCCGTGCCTCGGCCAGTTTCAGCACCAGCTCGGTCACCGTATAGAACCGGGCTGCAAGGCCCATCTCGCAGGCCTTCATCCCCAGTGCTATGGCCATATGCGTTTTCCCGGTTCCCACCGGTCCATAGCAGACCAGGTTGGTCTTCCTGCCAATGAATTCGCAGCCTTCCAGTTCCACCCTGGTAATGGAAGGCGGCAGGCGCACATGAGAATAGTCGTAGCCTTCCATGCTCTTGGGCATGGGAAACCGGGCCCGGTTGAGCAGCCTGGAGCGTTTTGAGCGTTCCCGGCTCTCCACCTCCATTGACAGCACGTCATGCAGGAACTCTTCCTGCCTCGGCGTTGCCTGCTGGCACAACGCTACCAGTTGTTGGGAAAGGAACAGTTTCCGGCACATGTCCGATATCTCTTCCCTACGTTGGATGCGGATGGTTGAAGTCATCATCATGGCTGCACCCTCCGTTGTTCCAGAAGCTGGTCGTACAACGAAAGGTCGGGACCGGCGTCCAGGTCGGTTTGGTCCCCGAACTCCGCCATCCTCGCCGCAAACACCATTGCATCGCTGAACGGGGCGTTGCCGGGGTTCCTCAGCACCAGGTCGAACGCATCAAGTGCTCTTTCGAAGCTGTAGCGCTCGCTCAGCAGGTTCATCGTTCGCAGGGCATCCTTCAGCGATTCCCTGTCCAGCGCATCGAGATAATCGCGTACGGGGGAGGACACCATCTCCCTCACACCGCTGTTGGGCCACGCTCCCACATTTCTCATGAGTACGGCCATGGAGGTTCTTGGGTCGACGCTGTCGGACCGCTCCTTGCCGAATTTGCGGACGTGGCTCACCAGGATCTTGCGCTTCTCGTCATAGATGTCGACGGTGTGGGCCCGGATGCCCACCAGCACTTCGCTTCCCCGGTATTCGGGACGGGTTGAGTAATGGTGGTTGCCGTCAATCTCCACCTTCCCGTACCCGTCGGCCTTGGCGTACACATACCGACAGACATCAAAACGGTGTCGGGGCAGCGGCAGCAGTGCCTCGCGGTCCTGTTCGAAAAGCTCGCCTATGATTGTGTTCTTCTTGTAATGGGTATTTCCCTGAAAGCTCGTCGCCTGCTCCAGCAAGCCCTTGTTGTATTGCTGCAGGTCGTCGAACTCGGGCAGGGGAACGAACCGGTTCCTGCGGACCGTGCCGATTTTATTCTCGACGCACCCCTTTTCCCATCCACTACCCGGACTGCAGAATCGTATGGAGAAGCCGTAGTGAGCCCTGAATTGGGCGAAGAGCTTCGCTTCCCGTATCTCCTGCCCGATGCGACGACCTGCTCCGGTGGCATTGTCTATCACAACCAGGGGGAAGACTCCGCCGATGAACTCAAAGACGTCCTGAAAGCCCTGGCAGATGCATTCGCTGGTCTCTCCGTTGAACATCTGGGGAAAATCCGCATTTGAATTCGGAAACACGCAGACAAGATAATGCTTGCGCTGCTTGACGCCTCTTTCATAGCAGTCCGCCTCGCCGAAGTCCCCCTGGGCCTCACCCGGATGCCATACCAGCTCCTGGCAGGCCCTGTAACTCGAGCGTTGTGCACGTGTTTTCCTCACATACCGCGATACCGTTGGGTAGGAGCAACCGAATTCCGGATGCAGCTCCACCAACCTGTCATAGACGCGCTGGGCGGTATGGCGCTGTTTCGAATTCTCCTTTTCATCGTTGGAAAGCCATCCGTCTATCTGCGGCTTGTAGGGGTCCAGCTTGCTGGGCAACCCCTCCTTCTTTTGAGGCGGCTTCGGTGAGAAGTCTTCCATGCAGAGGTACTTCCTCGCCGTCTTCTCATCGACCGATACTTCCCTGGCAATCCTTGCCACTGAGTATCCCTCTTTCCTCAAATCTCTGATACAATTGATTTGGGACATGTTGAGCACTTCTCCTTTCTCCTTTAATGTATTTGTTTCTACATCAAAGGTTACTTTCCAAAGGGCAGCTTCTCAACTGTCCCTTTGAACAATCCCGGGAATTTCCCGTGATCAGACCAAGGAAGATGAAGTGATCTTTCTAGGGATTTTTAGTTTACGCTACACACGTCCTTCACCTTCTCGCTGAGCACTTGGATGAGCTTCGAGTGGTTTACCGTATCGAAGAACCTCTCCAAGTCCATGTCGACCACCCAGTCGTACCCCTCGTTTGCATTCGCGAGGCATTGCCTCAGTGCATCAAGGGCACCCCTCCCGGGTCGGAAGCCATAGCTGTGTTCACTGAATTCGGGTTCATAGATTTCGGACAGCACTTGGGCGATGGCTTGCTGCACCATCCTGTCCATGACCCTTGGGATTCCCAGGTTTCTCGTCTTGCCCCCTTCCTTAGGTATCTCCACCCTTAGGACCGGTTTGGGACGGTACTTCCCCTCCCGAATCTGCCCCTTGAGATTTTCGAGCCCCATCGCCGTTATCTGGCTGAGCAGCCCGTCCGTCCCGACACCGTCCACCCCGGCGCTCCCCTTGTTGGCGCACACTCTGTCGTACGCCTTCTGGAGGTTCCGGCTGTCCAGTATCCTTTCGAGCAAATCCGTTCGTTTTGCGTCGGTCGTGTTGTTTTCAGACATCCCACACCCTCTCGGCTCCCCCTGTCCACCTTCCACATTCCGTGCTTCCAGTGTCCCGGGTCTGCCACCACTACGTGTACAGGTTCTGCCGTCTTCGATAAGCGAGGTATCCTTCATTTACTACGTCCCTCCTGACGTTCCGGCCTTCAGGGTTTCCCCCTACTATGCCTTCATCTGACTTCTTGCAGAGACTGGCCCCTATTCTTGGTTATTCAGGGCTTTCGCCATCCTTGGCGTTGATAGCCTAGGCTCATCTGCAAGACCTCCTCGGGTAAGAACATCCTCTTTCCTTCCATCCGCCTGCCCCATTTACACCCCCGGTTCCGTATAGCCTTCGGACTTCGGTTTGACTAGCAACCTTATCCACCGGGAAATGCCTTATGGGATTTCTGTTCGTCAGGCCAGAAGTTTGCCGCCGGCTTTCTTCAGATTCCTCCTCACAGAGGACACCCTTGCCCTTGGCTATGTACTTGGCGCTATCACCCGTACTCGGGACTTTCACCCTTTAGAGATATGCTCATACCGAGCGCACTAGATACTGGTAAGCCAAGCTTACCACCTATTCCTTGAGTTGTACCCCGTCCTCGACTATCAAGGCAGTCTCCACCCCCTCCACCTGTACGTCATGCATGGACAGCTGCACATTTCTCAGCCTGATTCCCCTCCCTACGGGCTCGGGAAGGCCTTCATACATCTCACTCTCCTCAACAGGAGTAAGCCCTGTCTTGGCCACCGTGAAGGTGCAGTTGCGAATCACCAAATCCTTGATGGGTGCTTCAGGAAGACCGACGATGAAAGCCGCCGATGAGGTGGAATCTTCACTGATGCAGTTTTCAATGACAACCTGTTCGATGCTCGGTGTTGTGGACGTGATCGCTTTCTTCTCCAATGAGAAATCCTCCTTATCGAGGCTGCCGCAACGGTAGTACATGTTCAAGGTGAGGGGACAAAGATTTCTCTTCATTCGTACTGATTCGAAATGAAGATTGGCAATGGCACCTCCTCGACCTCTTCGAGTCTTGATCCTGATACCCCTGTCGGTCCCATCGAACAAACAATCCCTTACTCTCACATCCCTGATGCCTGCAGCCGTCTCACTGCCGATGACAGCCCCTCCGTGGGCGCTCTTTACGGTGCATCCCTCGATGAGGACATCGGTGGTAGGCATGTTGGTGGCAACCCCATCGGGGCCGCTGCCGCTCTTCAGTGCAATACCATCATCACCAACATCCACAAAGCACTCCTTGATGGTCACAAAACGACATGAATCGACATCGATTCCATCGGTATTGGGTGCATCCTTGGGATTGAGGATGGTCAAACTCCGAAAAATGAGGTTTGTGCTGTACAGCGGATGCAACGTCCAGAATGGACTGTTCTGCAGGGTAAGACCTTCGAGTTTCACATTGTTGCTGTGAAGGATCTGCACCAAGGGAGGACGCAAAAACTGGCTCTGCCGCCCTCCTCCGCCACCGCTCTGGCTCTCATAACCGGGATTCAGGAGTGCAAGTTCGTGTTCCAAGGGGGAAACCGGCCCTTTCTGGCTGTTGCGCTTCCGATTTGCTGCTTCCCACCACCATCCGCCGTTTCCATCAAGGACGCCTTCACCGCGGACGATTAGTCCATCTGCCTCCTCAATGAGCACGCAGGGGTGCATGCAGTAGCAATTCACCCCTTCCCATCGGGAGTACACCGGCCGATACAGCGTTTCATCTGCAATGAACTTGATGACTGCACCTTTATCCAGCTCAATGACCAGATTCTTTGCCCTGATATGCAACGGACCGGTCAGATAGGTTCCCTCCTCTAAGTGGAGCACTCCTCCCTCTGAGAGTGCACCGAAAGCCTTGACAAAGGCCTCACTATCATTATTCAGGCCATCGCCGACGGCCCCGAAGCTTCTCAACGTGTACTGTCGCATCTCACTCTCCTCACATTCCTTTACTTTTCCGATTATAGCACCTACAATTCTCATCATGAAACAGATAGGACTAAGAGCCCATGACCTGGGCACATTCAACTCCATCGAGGACCTCGCCAGCGAGGTCGGCAGATACGGAACCTCGATTCCCATCCAGCTGGCCCTCAAGAAGGTCCTGAGAAACGCCCCGGACGCCAGTGCGTATACCGAGGCTTTCATCGTATCGATCCGAGAAGCACTTGCCGTCCACGGCTCCTACGTCGGCGTCTTCGGATGCTACATCAATCCAGTACATCCGGACAAGGCGGTACGGGACGAACAGTTGAGCAGATTCGAGAGCCACCTTAAGTATGCCAGGCTCCTCGGCTGTCCTCTCGTCGGAACAGAAACAGGCTCCCTTACTCCGGACTGCTCCTACAACCCGGACACCGCCGATCCAAAGGTTCTTGACGTCTTCTATCGAAGCATCGAGCGACTTTTGGAAGCTGCAGTCAAGTACGATGCCATCGTCGGGGTCGAGGCGGTAAGCAAGCAGCACACCATCAGTACCATTAAAAGAATGGCTGATTTGGTGGAAAAGTTCGACACCCCGCACCTGAAGGTCATCTACGACCCGACCAACCTGGTTCCCTGGATCGGCATTGCCGAACAGGATGGCGCGTGTCGCGGAATTCCTTCACCCCAAGCACAGAAAGACTTTTTCTGCAGTGCGCTTGACGCCTTCGGCTCCAAGATTGCTGCAATCCACGTCAAAGATTACCGACTCAACGAGCAGGGCTTCAAGATCGGGGACCTGACGGTAGGACAAGGGGTGCTCGACTGGAAGTTCCTCTTCTCCGAGCTCAGAAGAAGGAACATCGAAGTACCCGCCCTGCTTGAGGATTTGACTGTCTCCACCTTGAACGAGACCCTGGCTCTCCTACGAACATACTGAAGCACGCCCTCATAGCGCTCAAGGCTCTTTAATGACACGTTTTTGTACAATTCAGCCCTTCTAGAACAGGAAGGGCTGTGCGAATGAGACCGGACGCTTATTGTCTGCAAGCACCTTGGAGAGATAGGCGGTATCCAAATCCAAGTGCGAGACCAGACGAAGCAACAGTTCCTCGGGCACCAGGTTCTGCTCGCAGAACAGGAAAATGAGCGCCTTCTCGGCAATATTTTGCGGCTTGAGGGCGTTGAAGAAAATCTCCTCATCCCGCTTTCCCCTATACCGTTCACAGAAGTTCTGATAGAGCATCGAGTGCTCGATATCACCCTTGAGGGCGGAAAGCTCGGCAAGCAAGGGCTTCTCTTCCCCACGGGCGGCCATCTCCCCAAGCGGCTTGAGATGGAAAAAGGTGTACTCCTTGCCCGGCAGGTAGTGGTGCTCGTCACATCTGGCGGCGTAATTCGGTTCCAGGGAGCTGTCCTTGTGGGAATCACCCCCGACGATGATCAAAGGATCAAAGTAGAGAGCCGGACACTCCTGACCATCCACCTGATAGTAGCGATACGTATAGAAGGCATCATTGATGCAGTCGGAATGCTCGCAATAGGCGGTCAGAGGAATGACGTCGGTGGCGATGTCAAGCATCAAGCGGGCGGTGGAGTTGAACAAATCCCGCCTGAAATTGAGGATCAGGGTGGGAAATATGAACATCACCCCCCGTTCATAACTGTGGTTGCGCACCACATACGCCAACCGCTCGTCAAAAAAGGAGGCCTCGTCGATGATGAACGTCCCCACGGTGGGGTTGTCGGCCAACACCTGCTCCAACCCGAAAGAGTCGCGTATTTTGGCGATATTCTGACCACAGCTTACATAGCCGCTGCGATAGCAGAGTGCGTCCTCCGGATATTCGGTGAATCGGGCACCATCAATCTCGGAGCGGATGAAGAAGACCTTACGACGGTCCACCTCACCGCTGCTGGTCAGCATCCTGACCTTCTCGCCCTTTTTCTGGGCAATGGCTGCATCACGCCAGACGCGAGCAGCAAATTCAGTTTTCCCGGACCCCATGGGCCCAATCAACAGGACCCGGCGTCCGGGCAGGGTAAAATCAAAATGGGAGAACGTATCGTGAACATCCAAGGTGGGAAATCCCAGGCTCTTGAGGAAATCCGTCCCCCCGCTCTTATGCTCAATTCGCCCCATGCTGCCCCTCTACGATGGCAATGCTGGACGAAGCTCCAATCCGGGTGGCCCCTGCATCGATCATGGCACGGGCATCGGCATAGGTGCGTACTCCGCCTGAAGCTTTTACACCCAGCTCCGCTCCGACAGCCTTTCTCATCAGCTTGATATCTTCCACTGTAGCTCCTCCGGTTGAGAAGCCGGTTGATGTCTTTACGAAATCAGCACCACTGGCCTTGGCGAGCCTGCAGGCTCGTACCTTCTCTTCATCGGTAAGCAGGCAGGTCTCGATGATAACCTTCAGCGCCGCCTTTCCGCAGGCTGCCTTAACCATGGCAATATCATCCTGTACCAAATCATCATCGTGGTTCTTCAGGTATCCGATATTGATGACCATATCAACTTCGTCGGCTCCAGCCAACACCGCTTTCTTGGCCTCATAGGCCTTGCTTTCACTGGACATGGCGCCCAACGGGAATCCAACCACGGTGCACACTTTCACCTCGCTCTTTTCCAAGAGCTTGGCGCACAAGGCAACCCAGCAACTGTTAACGCAGACTGATGCGAATTTGTACTGGTCTGCTTCCTTGCAAATCTGTTCAATCTTGTCGCGAGTCGCATTGGCAGCGAGCACCGTGTGGTCGATATACTTGGCGATATCATCTTGTTTCATTGGCAACCTCCAAAGCATCTGGTACTACTGCAAGCTTACTCCAAAAAGGGTGTGCAAGCAACGAGAATAGCATCCCAAGCTTGACGAAGGGAGGAGCACGCTATACCCTAGCACCATGATTCTTCAAACCATCGAACAATACTATACCTGGGCTTTGATTGCCATCCTTTTGCTCAATTTTGCCCAGCGGAAAATTCCGGGAACCACGAAAAAACGGTTCGCGACCATCTATCTTGCCTCCATCCTCCTGCTCTTCGAGGTAGGAGTGGTAACAATTTTGGCGAGGGAGCTGAACCATAACTGGGCTTGGCTGGTATTGGCACTCTGTGTCGTTCTCCTCTACGTGTTCAGAAACAAAGCCCTTCCCTTCAGACTGCATTGTGCATCTTGCAACAAACGTCTGGATTTCAATCACATCATCGGTCATGACGACAACCTCTGCCAAAGCTGCTACAACACGGCTCATCCAGAAGAAGCGGTCAAGGAAGAAGCCAAGAAGCCGAAACCCATTGATGAGCCTGCCGTAATCGACACCGACAAGGATGCTTCTTCGGTTGCACAAATCGACTGGGATCTTTGGGAACCGAAGGAAGTGTGTGTGATTACCTACCTCTTTAGGGATGACCAAGTCCTCTTGATCGACAAGAAGACAGGCCTCGGCCGTGGTCTGGTCAACGCTCCTGGCGGCCATATCGAGGAAACCGAGACAGCCTTGGAAGCTGCAAAGCGGGAGTTCAAGGAAGAGACCCATTTGGAGGTGGACAACCTCAGACTCGTTGGAAAGCTCAACTTCCAGTTCCGTGATGGATTGAGTGAACGCGGCTATGTCTACTTTGCCGATTCCTATACCGGAGAGATGCAGGAGACCGACGAGGCCCGTCCTTTCTGGTGTCCTGTCAGTGAAATTCCCTACGACAAGATGTGGGAGGACGACCTGCATTGGCTGCCTCCCGCTCTCGAGGGAAAAAAGTTCGAGGGATTCTTCATCTTCGACGGACAGACCATGGTGAACAAGAACGTCGTCTTTGAAGAGGACGATGAACAAGAGTGAGCTAGGCCTGGGAACCTGGCAGTTCGGAGCCTCCTACGGGTTTTGGACCGACCAGGACCAAAGCGCCAGTCGTGCCGTCCTGCGCCTCGCCCTGAAGAGCGGCATCATACATTTCGATACCGCTCCCTCGTACGGAAACGGCTTGAGTGAACAACTGCTGTCCTCGGTCTTGCAACCGAGAAACACGTTGCACGTGGCTTCCAAGTTCATGCCCAAGACGCCGGATCTGGTACGCAATGATGTGCTCAAGAGCCTGAGGCGGCTCAAGACCGAATATCTGGACATCCTCTACCTTCACTGGCCGAGCAGCGCGCTTACCATGAAACCCATCATGAGCGCCGCCTGCTCTCTCATCAAGGAAGGATTGGTCAGAGAGGTGGGAGCGTGCAATATTCCACTCTCTTATCTGGCTGAATGGGAAGACCTCCCTCTCACCGTTTTGCAAATCCCCTGCTCTCTTCTCTGGGTGCGCTCGATGGACCAATACCGTCGGTATGCCTTCGACCACGGAATGAGGTTGGTCGGGTACAGTCCCCTGGGACTGGGACTTTTAGGAGGCAACCACTCCGGTGCGCCTGATGACGGGCGCAAGAACCTGTACGTATTCCGCCCTGAAGCCCATGTACAATTCCGTTCACTCTTGGATGAACTAGCCAGGCTCGCCGGACGCAAGGGATGTACAAGCGCCCAACTTGCACTCCTATGGGCAAGAAGCCAAGGATTTTCCACCATAGTTGCAGGGGCAAGAAACAAGGAGCAGCTGTCTCAGCTGCTGCAGACATCCAACCTTGAACTTGACGAAGAGGAGAAATCGTTGTTGGATGAAAGGGCCCGAACGCTCACTTGTTGTGCGCCTTCTTCTTGGGACAACTATTTTGGTCATAGGTGGTAGGATGCATATACTCTTGGAACAGGCGACATGCGAGATAGAGGTGAAGAAATCACGTTTCATCGCCATCGCATCACCGTTATCCGACCTGTCGCAAATCAAGGAAATAGTGAATCAGTGCAGAATGGAACACCCACTTGCCAACCATGTCGTACATGCAGCGGTCCTGGGACCGAAGGGAGATCTCTACAGCTACAGCGACGACCACGAGCCGAAGAATACCGCCGGCAGACCTGCCCTGGAGGTACTCAAGGGCAGCGGTGTCACCAACATCCTGGTTCTGGTCATACGCTATTTCGGCGGTACGCTGCTCGGCACCGGAGGCTTGGTGAAAGCCTATGCCGACAGCGTCAAGGAAGTGCTGAAAATCATCAAGACCGAACCCTTGATCGATAAGACATCATTTCATATATCGATGCCCTATCACTTATACGAGCCCATCAAGAAGCAATTGATCGAGGCTCAAGCGACCATCGATTCAGAGGAATTCACTGTGGAGGTTACGTTGACGGGAACCATTCCTTCCTCCTCATATCCCACATGTGCCGCTACCATTTTCGACCTTTCCAACGGGAGTTGTGCTCTCAACCCTATCGATGCGTAAGCTTGGTGAAAACCAGCTTTGGGTCACCTTCCTCGGGCTCTTGTTCTTTTGGACTCGGCATTTCTCCCACATCCCACAACCGGTTGGAATCGACAAGCTCAACCAAGCGAATGGCTATCGACAAAGCCATCTCCACAGCCTTGCCGTCGATTGCTGATACCACATCCCGCTCTGTATGGTAGACCGACGGTTTTGACCGATCGTCCCATGCAACCGAGGTGAGCGTAGTTGCCTCCAGCCCTGCAAGGCTTGCACAGGCGGCATCGGTTCCCCCTGCAAGCCGGGGAATCGATTCACTGACCGCCTCATACCCCATGGATTTGGCGATTTGTACACAACGACGAGCCAATCTGTATGACAGCGCCTGAGTACCGTTGATGTCCCGCTCAAGAAATGTAAGCTTGTCTGCATGGTAGATGGAATCGAAGTTCAGTACGAGCGAGCCGCCGAGCTCCGCCTTATGCTTCTCATACCATGCCTTCGACCCCTGCAGACCGCTCTCCTCTCCGTCGAAAGAGCAGAAGATCAGGCGGGTATGAGAAAGGGGTGTATTGCAGCTCTTCTTCCAATGGAAGTACCGGGCAAGCTGCACGGTCATTCCCACCGATGCAAGGTTGTCCCCCGCTCCGGGAGAACCTTCGTGGGAATAGAAGCTTCGAAGCGGCAGCAGCAGGGGCGTTGCACCCAACAAAAGGATGCCGATGACACCCATGCCAATCGGAGGGAGCGAGAACGCAAAGAGTCTGCCTTCGAGCAGTTCAGTAATCATATGGGTGGCATTGAAAAGGCCGGCCAGCAAAAAGAGCAGGACCGGCAGGGCTACTTTCTTCGCATATGCGATGCGGTCGAGCCTGTTGTAGTGAAACAGCGGGGCACTGTCATGGTGGGAGGTGAAGAGCAAGGTATGCAGGACTTCCTGCTTTGGTTCAAGGACCGCATACACATTCATTCCCTCTACGCTGTGCTTGCCGAGTTTGCCGATGGGCTTATAAAGATACAGTGTTCTTGCTGCATACCAGAGGTAGGCCAGAAACAACAATAGGCCAAGGTAGGGCAATCCAACCAGCAAAAGAGAGAGGATGGCTGGGTAGAGATACAAGGCAAGCTGCAGGGGAAACGAGTGAAACGAGGTGTCGATATCCACAGACTCCGTTTCACTATGGTCACAGAATGGCTCGTATGAACTCCTGATCTCCTGTGCAGCGTGCAGAGAAGCTTCACTACCAGCCAGCCTGGGACCGTATTTTTCAATTATGTCTGAGGTAAAGGAGAGGGCGAGCGCAGCAAGGCGACCTGCTTTCAAGGTTTCAATCTTCTGCCTTCTGTGCTCATGTTGTTCAGGAGCAAGAGAAGGAGCTTTGCTGCGTTTTCGAAATACGGGGAACCTCATAGTTGTTCCATGATGACGAGTGAGCGTTTTACTGTCAATAAATAGACATCGGTTGCTTTTTTTCTCTTCTCAGGGTTCTTGACAAAGATGAGGCCACTGACTATAGTGGAAACCCGATTGATAGTTAAGCAGCCTGAAAATCACGTGGCTTGTTGTCATGTCTTTTTATGGAGAGATGTCCGAGCGGTCGAAGGAGGCGGTCTTGAAAACCGTTGAGGCGCAAGTCTCCGAGGGTTCGAATCCCCCTCTCTCCGTTTGAATATCTGCCTTTTGGTTTGCGGTTTTTGTTAGATTGGAGAGGTGCGAGAGTGGCCGAATCGGGCTCCCTGCTAAGGAGTTGACCTGGTAACGGGTCCGGGGGTTCGAATCCCCCCCTCTCCGTTTTGTTTTTTTACATTATTGAGACCATAGCTCAGCTGGATAGAGCATCAGTTTGCGGAACTGAGGGTCGGAGGTTCGAATCCTCTTGGTCTCATCATACGTTTGTATGCGGTCATAATCACCGGGAGAGATGTCCGAGTGGTCGAAGGAGACGGACTCGAAATCCGTTGTACCGTCTGACGGTACCGAGGGTTCGAATCCCTCTCTCTCCGATAGCTTGGTTATTTTTTTGGATTTTACTGCTTTTATTGTACCTTGGAGAGGTGTCCGAGTGGTCGATGGTGCACGCTTGGAAAGCGTGTGTGCTGAAAGGCACCGGGGGTTCGAATCCCCCCTTCTCCGTTTTCTTCCCAGTCAACAGATTCTGTGCTATGTGCTTTCACCCAACCCCGTCAGGACCGGAAGGTAGCAGCGGTAAGTGAATTGCCCATGAGACACAGGCGATTTGTTGGCTGGGTTTTTTTATCGACGTTTATTGGCGTACATCGCCCGGTCAGCTTCTTGGATGAGTTGTTCCAAGGAAAGAGCGCACTTGGCATCGCTGCAGGCCGACCCGATGGTGACTGCAATCGTACAGGGAAGTCCCTGTCGCTGGCAGATATCTGAAAGAGCCTGCCTGAATCGTTGGATCAATAGATCGACCGTTCCGCTCGGGGCATCCAAGGCAAGTACCAAAAACTCATCCCCACCCCATCTGCCGATAATGTCGGAAGAACGAAAACTCGACTCCAGCGTCCTGGAGACCATCCTAAGCACCCTGTCTCCCTCATCATGCCCGAAGGTATCATTGATTTGCTTGAACGTATCGATATCGATGGAAAGCAAGACGACTTCGGCTTTGAGCCGATGACTGTGCTTGAGCTCCTGATCAGCCATCATTTTAAAGCCACGCCTGTTGTACAGACCGGTCAGTTCATCGGTAAGTGCTTGAAGCAGCAGCTCATCCTGCAGGGTTCTATAGCTGGTAAGATCGCTGACAACCAGAAACACACCAACATCGGAAGGGATGTCGATCCATCGCATCTCCATCCAACGTCGATCTTCATCACCTGTGGAAACCTGCACCTGTATTGCAGGAAGACTGTGCTCTTTATTGATCATACGATCGAAGAACTCCTCCATGAGGATACGGTAATCACTGTGTATAAAGGTAAACATCGAAATACCCGACAAATCCTGTTGAGTGGATAATCCAAAAAGGGAGGCCAGACTTTTATTTGCATATTGAATGATACCTTCCGTACTGCAGCAGCAGACTCCGTCCGGAAGATTCTCCACCAAGACTTTGCATGTGGTATCCAAGGCATGATTCATCATTCATCCCCAGTACAAGGTTGATTTCCTGGAAGCACAGCCGAGGTGTAATTCGCCTTCTGATACTAAAACATGAAGAGTTACAAAGCAAGGATAATCGATGAAACCATTGAAAAATAATTACTTTGTATTCTTATACATACCAAACAAATACATGAGAATTACACTCGGTGTCCCTTTCAATGCAATCGTCCTGCGCAGGGATGATTTCTGCTCAGTCCGCGAGAGAAATCGGCAAAGGTATGCCCACCAGCATCTTCGTTACAGTAGGTAGCATCCTTTTTGAGCAGAGGCACGGTTTTATGAGAGCAGAACAATGCGCACGTTTCTTTGAGCTTCTACCCCTACATAGCAAAGTATGGTATACTCGCACAGTACGCTTTCAAGGGAGCATTCATGGCATATGAAGTAACAGCAACCAGGAAACGTCCCCAGGTTTTCGATAATCTTGTGGGTCAGGAGTTCGTGGTTTCCACCATCAAACATGCAATCGAGCAGGGAAGGATTGCCCATGCCTACCTGTTCAGCGGTCCCAGGGGAGTCGGAAAAACATCGTCCGCCCGAATTCTGGCACGTGCACTGAACTGCGAGCAGGGCCCGACGGCAACTCCCTGCGGCGTGTGTTCAAATTGCAGGGAGATCACCCAGGGCAACAATGTCGATGTCATCGAGATCGACGGTGCGAGCAACACCAGCGTAAACGACATCCGCCAAATCAAGGATGAAGTACTCTTCCCCCCACAGGCAAGCAAGTACAAGATCTACATCATCGACGAAGTGCACATGCTCTCCACCAGTGCCTTCAACGCACTGCTCAAGACCATCGAGGAACCCCCGGCGTACATCGTATTCATCTTTGCCACCACCGAGCTGCAGAAGGTCCCGGCAACCATACGTTCACGCTGCCAGCAGTTCCATTTCCAACTCATCGACCTCGACCTCATCAAGAGTTGCCTCAGCGAGGCTGCATCAGAGATGGAGGTGCAGGCGGACGACGATGCACTCTTCTGGATTGCGAAGGAGTCGACAGGCTCCATGCGTGATGCCTACACCCTCTTCGACCAGGTCGTCTCTTTCTCCCAGGGCCATATCACCATGGAGAAAATCAGCAGCAAGCTGGGGTTGGTCGGCATCGACCAGATTGTCGATATCGTCAGCCGCTTGTTGGACAACAAGACCCAGGAAGCCCTGCATGCCGTCCAGGCTCTCCTGTTCGCCGGGGTCTCCGTTGAACAGTGCATCAAGGACTTCACGCAGTTCTTCAGAAGCCTGCTCTTCATCAAGGCGGGGGTGGTTGAGGATGCCATTTTGGGCATCCAGTCCGACAGGATCCCCCTCTCACTGAGAAATGCCTATACCACTGAACAGCTGGAAGCTGCATTGGAGTTGTTCCTCAAGCTCTATCGTGACATCCGCTATTCACTAAACCCCCGATTCGAACTGGAACTAGCCGTCTCACGCCTTGCCGGCCTTCCCCATATTGCCAGTCCGACCGCCTTGGTCAGGAAAATCGCCCAGCTTCGCGAGGAACTGCTCAGCGGCAGTGTAAAACTTCCTGCTCGCAAGCTTGAAGTCCAACCCGACCTCATCGCCACCCAGGCAGTCGTCGAGCCCAAGAGTAAGGCAGAGGCATCTTCCAGCGTTGCTGCGATACCTGTTGTTGTTCCCGTTTCTCCACCTCCGGTAAAGCAGGAAGCAGTGGCAAGAGACTTCAGCAGGCAGGACCTGCCTCTTTTGGTAAGCAAGCTGTCCAGTGCACCGCTGCTCTCCCAGGTTGCACAGGCGATTACACAGGTCCGAAGCGAAGCGGGTTCTTTATTTCTCACATTCTCCACCTCGTTCTGTCAGAACAAGGCACAGGAACATGAAACCAGATTCCGAGACCTCATCGCCGAAATCACAGGCTTCAAAGGCCCGGTACACTTTTTGTGTGTTGAGGAAGTAAAACAAGAGACACCCACAGTCGACGATCCGGTAATCTCAAAGATTGCTTCGGTCTTCCGTGGGGAGGTCAAGCACCAATAAGTAGAAGCGAGGAAAGAAATCCATGGATATGAATCCATTCGAACTGCTCAAGAATATGAAGGGCATCCAGGAAAACATGAAACGGATGCAGGACCTGCTGCCTACCATCACAGCAACCGGTAGCGCCGGAGCCGGCATGGTTGAAGTGACCCTCAACGGCAAGTTCATTGTCACCGATGTACATATCGACGAAGAGCTGGTCGACCCCAAGGACATCCAGACACTGCAGGTTTTAATCAGCAGCGCATTCAACGATGCAAGTGCAAAAATCCAGCAGAAAATCCAGAGCGAAGGCATCAAGTATGCCTCTTCGTTCACGCAGGCCTGACCATGACAGCACTGGAAAATCTCATCCAAACCCTTTCCCGCCTTCCGGGCATCGGTCCAAAAAGCGCATCTCGTCTAGCCTATCACCTGATCAAGACCGACAAGGGATACAACACCGCCCTCGCTGAAGCAATCGCAACCATCCAGGACAAGATTTTCCCCTGCTCGATATGTGGAAGCTTCACCGAGTACGATCCCTGTCCCATCTGCAGTGAATCCAGCCGCGACCGCACCCAGCTGTGTGTCGTAGAACAACCCCAGGATGTGCTTACCCTGCAATCAAGCGGAGCCTACAACGGCCTGTACCATGTCCTCGGAGGTGCAATAAGCCCCCTGGACGGCATAGGACCTGAGCACCTATCCTTTTCCAAGCTGGTCAAGCGCATTGATGAAGGCGGCTTCACTGAATTGATTATCGCAACAAATCCCACCGAGGAAGGGGACACCACAGCACTCTACCTTCGTCATATCCTGAAGCATCATCCCGAGCTCTCCATCACCCGCCTTGCCAGCGGACTGCCCATCGGAGGCGACTTGGAGTATGCAGACAGAATCACCCTGGCCAGATCGCTTAGGGGAAGAGTCAGATTCTAGTTCACCTGTTGTTATTTGATGCCTCGTTCCCGCTTGATGGAGTCGTAGGCCTCTTGGATTTCCCGAAATTTTGCTGTTGCATGGGTGAGAAACTCCTCACCCATTCCTTTTGAGGCGAGTGAGTCGGGATGGAACTCGATACTCAACTTACGGTAGGCGCGCTTGACCTCGTCATCGGTTGCAGTGCGGCTGATGTTCAGCGTCGCATACGCCTTGTCGCTTGCATTGGTGCATCCGCCGTACCGGTTGCACAGCATGTCCACAAAGCTTTCAGGAAGGTGGAAAATCTGCGCAGCCCGCCTGATCATGTCCTCTTCACGCTGAGAGACCTGCCCATCGGCTGACGCCACCCGATAGAAGATATCGATCATCAACTGCAAAATATTCGGTGCATGACTGAAGTTCTGATAGAACTGGGTTGCAAACTGCTCGAAGGTCCCCCCGCCGGTAAGGGCGGCATCGAAGACTCTGAGAGCCGCCTCTTCCTCGCGAAGGCCCAAGCGCAAGTCCTGTCGGATGAACTCCATCACCTTCTGCCGCTCGTGTGACGAGACCGAACCATCGGCGGAGGCGATGCGCGCAAGCATGGAGAAAGCCCCGACAAAGAAGAGCATCTGCTCGCGGTCCAGGGACGTATAGGCATTGAATTGGGTTCGTTGGGCGCCTTGAGTCCCAACCTCGCCGGCCTTGTCGAACATGTGTCCGAAGGCGATACCGGCGATCATACCCAGCGGACCGCCGAACATAAAACCGACGGTTCCGCCAAAAAGTTTGCCAAGCCAAGCCATACGTTAGAGCTTATCGATCAGCATCGAGCACTTGCCGGAAGGAATGGGAAGGGTCTTCTTCTTGTTCTCGCCCAGGATCTCGATGGTGAAGTAGTAGAGTTTTTCACTCTCCAGACGAATCTCCCAACCACGATCGGTCTTGTTGCTCAAGATGGTGATCATATTCCTCTTCAATGAGAGGTTTTCGATTCCCATCGCCTCGAGGGAGGGCATCACCCAATTGACCGTCTTGCGGGGAAGAGAGATATCCAAGCCGATGATATTCTCAATCATCAACGTAATGGTGACCAGACCGGCATACGGCATGAGCCTTCTGCGGGGGAAGTCGGCTATTTCGGTGGTTTTGGAGTACCCTTCCTTGTTGGGCAGGTATGCCTCCCAGACATCCCCGATCATCTCTGCATCGGGATGAAGGGTGTCTAGCAGGAAGTACATGTGCCTGATGGCGCATTCCCGGGCAAACACGAACTGTTGGTATTTCTCCAAAGCCTTTATGACCATGAATGTGTTTACACTGACGACCCCGCCGCAGTAACCGTTTCCGTCCTCGCTGAAAGCAGGAGAAGAGGCCGGCACCCCGGGGAACGGGTTGTCGGTTCCGAATTCTTTCGGGTCATGCAGGTATTCAATCATATATGCTGCCCGTTCATCATTGGGAATCTCGGCAAGCATCGCCCAATACGCCCCGATGAATTTGCTTGGAATGCGGTTCTCCTTGATGTCCAAATCATAATAGAAGTTGGTCGAAGGATCCCACATCAGGCTGTTGATTCTCGTCTTGAGGGAGAAATAAATCCGCTTGTATCGGAAACTCAGCTCCTTGTCGTTGAGAATATCACCGATGGCGGACATATACAGGGCGTTGACGGCAAGCTGGGCATTGAAGTCAAGCGGATAGTACACTCGGGAGCGAGGGATGTTGCCGCTTTGGCAGGCTTCCACGGGCACCGAGAAGAGACCGTTGGGCTTCTGGAAGGTTGCCTGGATCCAAGCATAGTGCTTTTCCAGAATGGGCACGATATCCTTCAGCCGCTTTTTGTTGCCGATCTTGTGATAGAAGCTGAATTCAACATAGGCGAAGAGCGGAGGAGAGACTCCCTCTGGATTGTTTGCACTGAACACCGGCTTTCCATCTTCCAAGCTGTAATCACTTCGGATCGCACCGTTGCTCTCTTGTTTTTGGTAGAAATAGTCGAGCAAGGGAAACGGGGAGTTGTTCTGATTGCTGTACACCAGAAACAGGGAAGCAAAACTGGAAAGAAACTGATTGAAGGTTGTCTGGCCAGGATATGAAAGATAAGAACCGCTAAAGCCGTTGGCCTCGGTTCCACTCTTCCAGAGTTCGTCAATCCATACCCAGGATCTGTCATACATATCGACAAAATCCTGATCATAAAAATGTACGAACGGCACCATATCCTTTATCAAATTGGGAACTCCTTACTTAGCAGGTAAACACTGGAAAAACTACATAAGACGCGCATTTTTAAAGATATACTCTCTTTTATGAGAAGTCAATCAGATACACGTTAAGAATCGGAAACGTCAACATTATTGAGAAAACTCAAGGTCTTTTCAAGACATTTTCTATTAATCATTTATAAAATAGCTAATTGTGAGCTAAAAGAAAAGAGTGGTTTTTTAGGAAAACTGTAATCTTTTCGTTGAGTCATCACACTTTTGCCGCCTACTGGACACGGTTTTGCAAATTTTACCAACTCTCAGCAGAACACGGGAAGAATGCTCTCCAAAAGCTCGGTCCGAAACTCCATGCAGCCCTTCGATATCTCCTCTCCATCCACATGCACCGGCATCGCAAAGTCACTGCTCTTCATCACAAGCTTCTTCACCCTGGCAACACTGAATTCCTTCTGCTTCACCTGCTTACCCGAAAGAAACGTCAGGGCAAGGGGAACCATCCTTCTGCTGGGAACCGGTGCATTCGCATAGACCACATCAAAGTATCCGTCGTCAAAGAGGGCATCGGGGCCCATGAGGAAAGCCGAACCCATCCTTCTTCCATTGCAAATACTCAACTGCTGGGTTTTGAGATTGAGTACCTGGTCGTCGAGGGTAAGCTCAACAGTATAGGGAGCGGGATAGTGGATGAGAATCCTGATGAGAGCAAAGACATAGCTTGGGGTACCCGAGACATGCTTGAATTCACTTGCAAGAAAGTTGACCAACGGCTCAAAGCCCACTCCCTGTCCATTTACGAAAAAACGGCCTTCAGGATAGTTTCCCCCATACGTCACCCCGGCGTCTATGACACGGGTTTTTCCCGCCAGAATCACCTCGCATGCTTCCTTCACCGGTTTTGGAATCTGCATACCCCAGGCAAAATCATTGCCCCTGCCTATGGGAATGACCCCAAGAGCCGGTGATGGGATGTTATGCAGCGTCACTGCCTTGAGAATGCCGTTGGCAACCTCATTCACCGTACCATCACCACCGGCGGCGATGATCACCTTGCGACCATCCATCGCCGCTTGGAAGGCGACTCGTTCGGCCCCGTTCCCAATCTCGGTGTGATAAAGCACAACTTCCTTTCCACCTGCACCCAGCAGGGTGCGAATCATATCTTCCTGCTTCTTCGCTTTCCCCTTGGCAGCATGTGGATTCAGTATCACGAAGAGCTCATTGTCTTGCATATAATCCGGCTCCTTACAGCTATTTACACCCGTAGGGCAATACCCTATCATGGCGATGTGAAAACTTATGCCCCTCGCTCAGCATTTCTTCCTACTACGCAAGAAGATTTGCATGTACGGTCCTGGGACCAAATCGACATCGCCTTCATCAGTGCCGATGCCTACGTAGACCATCCCTCATTTGGAGCACCGCTTTTAGCTAGATTGCTGGAGAGTGAAGGATATCGTGTGGGTATTATCGCACAACCCGACTGGAACTCAACCAAAGATTTTCTCAAAATGGGAAAACCAAGGCTTTGTTGTATGATTAGCGGTGGAAATATCGACAGCATGGTTTCCCATTATACAGCAAACAACAAGCCACGCAGCGAAGACGAGTACAGCCCGGGAGGAAAAGCCAGGCTCAGGCCCGATCGTCCCACCCTTGTCTACACGGCGAAAGCAAGACAGGCATACGGCTCCTCCGTCCCCATCATCATAGGAGGCCTGGAAGCATCACTGAGAAGACTCAGCCACTACGACTATTGGACCGATAAAGTTCGCAAGCCCATCATCCTCGATGCGAAAGCCGACCTGCTCGTGTATGGCATGGGCGAGCGTCAGAGCTTGGAAATCGTCAAACGCCTGGATCAGGGTGAAGCAATCCAGAATATGGTGGACATCAAAGGAACGGTCTATGCAACCTCAAGGGCCAAGTTCCAACAGGATTTGATGAGCACCATCGAGCTTCCCTCCTTCGAAGAGGTCGGCGATCGGGACAAACAGTCCAATACCCCCACCGAGCAGGGCAAACAAGCTTATGCAAAGGCGTTTCAGATTCAATTGATGCATCAGAACCCCATCAGGGGCAAGCGCATCATCCAAGCATGCATGGACCGCCTGGTTGTTCAGAATCCTCCCGCCCTTCCTTTGGACGAAGAACAATTCGATCGTCTCTATGAACTGCCCTTCACCTTGGACGCCCATCCCGATTATCAGAAGGATGGGGGAGTACCTGCGCTCAATGAGGTGCAGTTCTCCCTTACCAGCAACCGTGGCTGCTACGGCTCTTGTTCCTTCTGCGCCATAACCAGCCACCAAGGAAGGATGATCCAAACCCGCAGCAAGGCTTCCCTGATCAAGGAAGCCCAGCGGATGACACAACATCCAGCGTTCAAGGGATACATTCATGACCTTGGAGGCCCTACAGCCAACTTCCAGGGACTTGCCTGCGATCAACAGATTGAGAACGGTCCATGCCCTGCAAAGGAGTGCCTGTGGCCGAAGCCGTGCAGCAACCTTAAGGATTATCATGGTCGCTACCTGGACCTATTACAGGCCCTCGAAGCGGTGAAGGGAGTCAAGAAAGTCTTCATTCGAAGTGGAATCCGGTATGACTATCTGCTGGAGGTATGCGACAAGCAGACACGAGAGCGCTTCATGCATCACTTGGTCCAAAACAACGTCAGCGGTCAGTTGAAAGTAGCCCCCGAGCATGTAAGTCCTGCTGCATTGGATGCAATGGGGAAACCTACCGCCGAGCTATTTGATGCCTTCAGTACGCTCTATCAGGATGCAACCGAGCAGGCGGGAAAGAAACAGTACCTCATCCCTTATTTCATAGCAGCTCATCCTGGGTCCACACTCGAGGATGCCATCACCTTGGCCCTCTATCTGGAAAAGACGCATTTTATCCCGGATCAAGTGCAGGAATTTTACCCAACCCCGGGGACAGTCTCCACGTGCATGTACTATACTGGCCTGGATCCACGACCTGGCAAACGATTTACTTCCATACACATCCCCAAAGGACGTGAACGTCACCTGCAACGTGCTCTATTGCAGTACAACAAGCCAGAAAACAGAGCCTTGGTTCTTGAAGCCTTGGAGAAAGCAAACAGAAAGGACTTGACGAGGGTTCTCCTCGCAAGACGGTACACTTCGTGACACGAGAGATTTCAGAACGGAAGGACTTTTTTCTGAAAATGTTTTCCATCGCCCTTCCGGTGGTAGTGCAAAGTCTGCTCAACAATTCACTCTCCTTCGTCGATACCCTAATGATCGGCCAACTTGGGGAGTCGTCCATCGCCGCGGTGGCACTGGCGAATCAGATGTTCTTCCTGATCAGCCTCCTCTTTTTCGGGGTTACCAGCGGTTCGGCGATCTTTCTATCCCAGTATTGGGGTGCCCGCAACGAGACGGACATCCAGAAAGTACTGGGCATCTCCCTCTCCATTGCGGGAATCGGTGCGTTGCTTGTTGCTCTTGCCTCCTTCTTTTTTCCCCGCCACATCATGCATATTTTCACCACCGAGGAGACGGTTGTCCAAATAGGGATTTCGTATCTGAAAATCGTTGCAGTCAGCTATCTCTTTTCGGCGTTCAGCCAAATCATGGCTACGGCACTGAGAGTCATCGGAAAAGCAAAGATACCCTTGCAGGTCGCTCTTGTATCCCTTTCATTGAATGCAGTAGGCAACTATTTGTTGATCTTCGGTATCGGACCATTCCCCCAGTGGGGAGTTGCAGGAGCAGCCTTGGCAACCGCCGTCAGCCGCCTGATCGAGATGCTTGCACTTCTGTACATCGTGTATAGGCGCCATCCTGTCATTGCGATACGAAGCAGGCAGGCTTTTGTCTGGAACAAGAAATTTGTTCTGCATATTCTTCCCACCAGCCTCCCTGTCATCATCAATGAGATTTTCTGGGCCCTGGGTATGACAACCTATAAGATTGCCTACAGCCGGATGGGAATCGAGGCTATCGCAGCCATCAATGTAGCAGAATCGATCGGCAATCTTTTCTTTGTGGTTATGATGGGAGTGAGCAACGCCACCCTGATCATGATCGGGGTGAAAATCGGCGAGAAGCAAGTACCTCTGGCCCGCCTCTATGCAAGGCGCTTCATAACAACCGCTTTCCTGGTAGGCATCGGTATGGGCATGTTTGAGTTCTTCTTCGCACCGGTCTTCGCCCAGTTCTTCAATATCCGCGATGAAGTGCGTCAACTCGCCATATACTGCCTGTACATCAACGCCGCCCTGCTGCCTATCAAGAGTCTGAATATGGTGATAATCGTCGGTATTCTTCGCAGCGGCGGCGATACCCGTTATTCGATGTTCGCCGAAATGTTCGGTGTCTGGGCCGTCGGGGTACCCCTCGCTTTCTTCGGCGCCCTGGTACTGAAATTGAACATCTACCAGCTCTACTTATTGTTGGGCATGGAGGAAGTCTCCAAACTGGTGTTAGGCATGTACCGCATCAAAAAAGGAACGTGGGTCAACGACCTCACCGAGCTTCATTGACCTGTATGCAATATGCTCTTATAGTTTATCCAAGAGAGGTACCTTATGAGTCTGAGAACTGTACTGACCAACGGAACTGTCGTAACCGGGTATGCAAAGCTTAAGAATTGCGCCCTTTATATAACCGAGGAAGGGGAGATCGGGGATATCTTCAATATGAGAAGATTGGAGGAGAAGCATTTCCCCCCCGATACCATCATGATCGACGTGCAGGGTTCCTATATCATGCCCGGTTTCATCGACTCCCACATCCATGGAATCGGTGGATTCGGTACCGAGGATTGCAAACCCGCTTCCATTCTGGGCATGAGCGAACGCCTTGCAGATTTCGGAGTAAGCGCCTTCATGCCGACCGTCTACACCGATAAGCTTGACGTGATGCTTGCAAGCATCCAGAGCATTGTCGAAGCCATGGGAAGCGAGCAAGGTGCAAAAATCATGGGGGTCAATCTTGAAGGCCCCTTCATCTCCATGGCACGCGTCGGGGCACAGAACCCGGAAGGGGTGCTTCCGGTTAACCTGGAGGTTTTCAACCAACTCATCGAAGCAGGAAAAGGCAAGATCTTGTGCATGACGGTAGCCCCTGAGCTCAAGCACATGCGCGAATTAGCACTGCTGGCCCGTGAAAAGAACATCGTTCTGCTCGCAGGTCACACAGACGCCACCTATGAAAACATTATGGAAGGCATGCAGTGCGGCATCTTCCACTCCACCCATTTCTTCAATGCCATGAGTCGACTGCACCATCGAAACCCAGGTACGGTCGGCGCTATTCTGATCCAGCGCGAGATGCAATGCGAAGTTATCTGCGACGGTGTCCATGTCCACCCCGAGCTTATAAAAATGTTGCTCAGGGAAAAGCCCTTGGACAATATCGTTATGGTCACCGATTCACTCAAGCCCACCAAGCAGAGAACAGGAACCTTGAAAGCGAACGGAATGGACGTGGCCATGGCCAGTGACGGTGCATTCATCAGCATCAAGGATCCGGACCTCTTTGTAGGGAGCGGTTTGACCATGCTCCAAGGGCTGAAGAATGTTGTTGAATGGGAAATCCCCATCCAGCAAGCCAGCCAAATGAGCTCCACCAATCCGGCACGCATATACGGCCTTGCCAAGCAAGGCATGCTGGTTCCCGGCTATAAGGCCGATGTGGTGGTCCTCGACCAGAACCTCCAGATGAAGGGACTGTTCATCGACGGCAACCTGATACGGGACCGTTTTGCCTGAAACACACGGTAAGGAGCAATCAAGATGCAGAGTGCAGTACAGGGCTTGAAACCTGAGAATTTGTGGCGTTATTTTTCTGAACTTTCCGACATTCCCAGAGAGTCGGGCAATGAGGAGGGTGTGCGACAATTTCTCCTGGCTTTCGCCAAGCAGCATAACCTCGAGGCAGTCGTCGACACCATCGGCAATGTAATTATCCGCAAACAAGCGTACAAGGGCTATGAAGACAGACCTTGGGTTGCCTTGCAGGGGCATATGGACATGGTATGCGTCAAGGAAGAAGGAAGCAGCCACGACTTTGCCAAGGATCCGATCAAGCTGGTTCGTGACGGGGATTTTTTGAAAGCCGATAAAACCACCTTGGGAGGGGACAACGGCATTGCAATCGCCCTAGTCCTGGATATTCTTGCCGACCCTGATTGCAAGCACGGCCCGATTGAGGCCATCTTCACCGTCAGCGAGGAGACCGGATTGACCGGCGCCTTCAATGTCGAGCAGAAGCATATCAACAGCCGTCTTATGATCAACCTCGACAGTGAGGAGGAGGGTGTGCTGTACATCGGCTGTGCCGGTGGCATAGAGGTCCGCTCCTTTCTGCCGGTTACCTGGTCGAAGGTCGACCCTTCGGGCAAAGCCTTCCTGTTGACAGCAAACGGAATGCTTGGCGGACACAGCGGAGCGGAGATCCACCAGCAGCGGGCCAATGCAATCAAGGTTGTTGCACGTGTCCTGCACCAAGCTCCCGATTTTCAGGTATTCAAAGCTGAAGGCGGCACCAAACGCAATGTAATTCCTTCAGTATGCATGGCAGCGGTGGTTGTAAAAGCCGAGGATGAGCATGCTCTCAGGGCCTTGTTGGAGAAGGTTCAAGCAGAGCTTTCAGGGGAGTATGAGCTTTCCGACCCCGGTCTCACGCTCTCCCTGACCGAAACCGCCCTCCCGGAAAGAGCTGTTGATTGCGAAACAAGCAGACGATTCTTTACAGCCTTATACGCAGCCCATCATGGTGTTGATGCCATGAGCATGTCGATCCCGGGCATCGTTGAGACTTCATCCAACCTTGCGATCATGCGATTGGAAGAGGATGGTTTCAAGGTGATATCCAGTCATCGATCGTCGGTGCTCTCAGCCCGCGATGATATCGCCCATCGATTTGCGTCTGTCTTTACTCTCATCGGTTCGCACGTACGCTTCGAGGGGGCCTACCCTTCATGGAAACCCAATCCCCATTCGGTTCTCACCGGATTTTGTGCAAAGGCTTATGAAGAGTACAGCGGGAAAAAGCCCACCATTACGGCGATTCACGCCGGTCTTGAATGCGGCATCATCAACAGCAGAATCGAAGGGATGGATTCTGTCTCCTTCGGCCCGGATATGTATGATGTGCATTCGGTGAAAGAGCGGCTATCCATCTCGTCGGTTGAGCGCATAAGCGGCTTCACCCGCCACCTGCTGTCCATCATCGAATGAGCAAGCCGGTCATCGGTTTGGGAGGAGTTCTTGAGAAGGCTCCTCCCACTTCCGCCTTTCCGTCCTTCAGGCGATTGTTCACCAACGAAGGCTATCTCTCAAAGCTGCAGAAGGCAGGAGCCCTGCCAATCCTGCTTCCCATGGTACCTCCAACCGATTTGGAACTGCTGGTCAGCCTGTGCGACGGCATCCTCCTCCCCGGAGGTCCTGACGTCGATCCTTCACTCTACAACCAAGAACGGCACGAACTGTGCGGGCCTTCCGATATGGATGTAGACCGCTATCAGATCCAGCTTTTTCGGATGGCTCGCAAGCTGAACAAGCCGATTCTTGGGATCTGTAGAGGCACCCAGCTGATCAACGTCGCTCAAGGCGGAACACTGTTTCAGGACTATCGCCTGCAAAGCGAAAAGCCCATAGCCCATCCGGATTACGAAAGATGGGGTTCGAAAAGCCATCAGGTGGAACTCTCACCACAATCCAAACTCTACAAACTATTCAAAACACACACACTCGGGGTGAACAGCCTGCACCACCAAAGTGTTGCGAAACCAGGAGAACATTGCATTGTCACAGCTCGATCTGCCGACGACAGTATTGAGGCAATCGAGCTTTCCAGCGGAGCATGGTGCATAGGGGTGCAGTGGCACCCGGAGGCAATGGGAAGTGAGATGGACTGCCTCTTTGAGGCATTCATCAAACAAGCCCTTTCACAAGGGAAGTCCGGGTTTCCCCGGACTCCCTGACTGTTCAGCCTTTGATCTCTTTTGCCATTGCCTTGGCAAGCTCATACGCCTTTTTCTTGTCTTCCTCGGTCGGTGAACCTTGGTACTCGATTACGCCCTTGCAGTCGAGCTTCATTGCAGTAGAGAACTCGTCAAACTGCTTCTGTGCACCGCCGGACCACCCGAAGGAGCCGAAGCGAAGCGTCTTGCGCCCGACTACATGACTGCGTTCCAGAATGTCCAGAACATGATACATGGGCGGGAACATCTTATACTCATAGGTCGGCATTCCGATGACCAGTCCCTCACTTCTCCAGACCTTCTCAAGTACAAAGGACTCATGCGTCTGGGGAACCTGCAGCACATGAACAGGAAGCCCTTCGCTCTTGATTCCCTCGACGATGGAAGAGAGCAACGCTTCGGTATTGCCATACATGCTGGACCAGACCACCGCCACTTCCTTCTCTCTGGGTCCTTGCATATAGGTTGCCAGGCGCTTGTACCAGTCAATGATCTTCTCCGGCTCGGTTCTCCATACCACCCCATGGCTGGGGGCGACGACCTTGATGTCCAGGCCATCAAGCTTCGCTATGCCCCTGAGGACAAACGAGGAGAAGGAGGAGACGATATTGGCATAGTAGCGCTCGGTTTCGCTTGCCAGATGCACAAGCTCCTCTTCGCTCTGTTCGTCATCGAAACACTTGGCATATCGTCCGAACGAGCCGAATGCATCACAACTGAACAGGATTCCATCCTCAACCAGAAAGGTCATCATGGTCTCCGGCCAATGGATGTTCGGAGTCATGAAGAACTGCAGTGTCTTTCCCCCAAGGTCGAGCGTCTCTCCGTCCTTGACGGCATGGACATTCTTCTCGATCTTGTAGAAGTGCTTGATCAGGTTCACAGCCTTGTCGCTGCACAGGATCTGAACATCGGGATACTTTTCCACAATCTTGGCCATTGAGCCGGTGTGGTCGGGTTCCATATGGTTGATGACGATATAATCAAGATTGCCTGCATCAAGAGAGAGGTCTTCAAGTTGCTGGTTCACAGCAGCCAATGCACCATCCCAGTCCTTCACCAGGTCGATCAATACACGCTTATTGGTGCCCTTGACCACATAGGAGTTCAACATAACTCCATCCGGGATGGGCCAAATTCCTTCAAACAGGTCACGATTGCCGATCTGCGCGGCAACTCGATAGACACCGTCCGCTAATCTGTCAGGTTTCATTTCGTTGTATCTCCTTACTCTTCATACGATACACAATATTTGAGAAGTTGTGAATCAGAGATAGAGCTGGCTTTGCTTTTGCAACGCAAAGATCGAAGCCTGCACCTGCTTATACGAACTCATGTGCAAGGCAAGCAGGGCATGGAAATCCTTGGAGTGGTTGAAATGCACCAAGTGCGCCATCTCATGCAGGACCAGGTAGGAGAGCTGTGTCTCATCCAGAATCTGGCATCGCAGGGAGAAGTTCAGCCTTCCTTTCGCAGAACAACTTCCCCACCGGCTTCTGCTGTCCCGCACAGAAAAGGGTGGCTTTGCAACCCCAAGCCGTCCTGCCCAAAGCGTGACCAACGGCTCCAACCTCGCTTTGACTGTTTTTCGGTACAACTCCTTGATCATTCGTTGGACCACCAACGGTTGCACTTTTTCTCCGCAATAGGTCACCACCAAGCTATCTCCATCGAGGACGATCCCCTGTTTCGTACCCTGTCTCAACTCAAGGGTGTATTGCTCTCCCCCGAACAGGAATACATCGCCGTTCTGATAGGTATGCAGGTGCATCTTCTGATCGACTATCGCCTGCCGCAAGGTTTCCTGATGACTGACAATAACCCGTTCTATGGCAGCCAGTGAGACCCGGTAGGGTGCGTTCACCTTGACCGTCCCGTCGGCGAGGACGCGCACGGAAATGAGCCGGCTGGTCCGCCGACGTTCCAATGTATAGGGAATGGATGCTACTTTACCCTGTGTTTTCATTCTGCTACAGTATCTCCCATGCAACAAGCCAAGTCCATGATTTTGCATCTTCAACAACCGGTAGCCTATCAGAAGGCTCCGTTTTCAACTACTGATGCAGAAAAAGCCTATCAAGAAACGCTCTCCTTGCTGGATGGGCGACCGGTGGGAAGTGAAGGATGCCTCGCCCTCTCATCAACCTGCAACCTGCTGTTCTCCGGTTTTCAGGATCCCCCCGGAGAGGACACCCGGCTTGCCGTTGAACAAGGCCTTGTCCAGCCATTGGCCGAAGGTCCATACCGCATTGAAGCGGGTCGCTACGAGTTCTTCCAGCTTGCTCCGACAAACCATCTGCAAGAGTTATTGGAACATATCCCCATGCTCTTTGACGGACCGAACTGCATTTATGTCCGCCTGCTCAAGGAAAACGCTATCGCCATCGTCGCCCAGTTGTGGGTGGTGCGCTAGAAGAAGAGTGGGATCAGAATCGGGGCTGCAAGGCTCATGATCACCCCATGGTAGATTGATCCGAGCATGGTCCTTGTCCCGAAGTGCGAAGAGAGCAATACGAGTGTGACATCCATGCTGGTTGCCCCCGCTGTACAGACGGCTGGATAATAGTACCGTTTTCCCAACCGCCCGAAGAAGGGGATGAGAAAGAACGAGAAACTCTCACGCAGCAGGTTCGCCAAGAACGAAATTGAGCCGAGAATGGGAAAGCCCAAGTCGCTGATGAGAATTCCTGAGAGAGAGTACCAACCGAACCCACTGAGCATGCCCCACGCTTCCCTTATGGTATAGTCGGTGAGCAATGGTGCAAGCAGGGCTCCGAGATACGTTCCTGCGATGGTATAGAAGGGAAGCAGAAAAAGGCTCTTGTCAGCAAGCACGCCTTTGAAACTGATCTGTTTGTGAACCATGCCCATACCTACAAAGAAAAGAAGGGTATACAGCAGATACGTCACCAGCGAGCTTTGAAACCAATCAAACAAGGGTGTGGACAACCTGAGCGTTAGGCCGAGAACGACAATGCCGACAAGAACCAGGGGTTCCTTGACAATATCATACAGGCGCCTGAGCAAGCTCCGTTCCTTGCGTTTGGCGATGGCGATTCCTTCATCCCCTACCGGCGGTGTAACGATTGAGGAAACAGCCAAGGAGAACACCACTGTTCCGGCAACACCCAAGAGGGTAAGCACCAAGGCCGACAGCCCGATGGTTCCGAACTGGGTGGTGATCCCTTCGATGCCGCCGGTATTCACTCCCATGAAAAACAACAGCAGCCAAACCAGGGTTGTCTGCAATACTGCAGCACTTTTTTGAAAGCGATTGAGCCCCACGGCACGCGCACAAAGCATGCCCATAATCAAGGCCAGAGCCAATTTTGCCAAATACCAAAGTGTGTCCATGTGTGCGAAACTGTACCCCAATCAAACCCGCGTGTCAAATTCCCTTGTTTATCGGCTCTTCCTTGAGTATAGTTGTCTGCATGATTGATGAAAAACTGAGTGATACCTTTCACCGACTCACCCTCTCCGATGGCAGACAGATCCTTCTCATCGGAACCGCCCATGTCTCCAAGGAGAGTGTGGATGAGGTGGAGCTCGCCATTGAAACCGAACAGCCCGACCATATCTGCCTGGAACTTGATGACGGACGGATGAAAAACAAGGACCAGGAGAACGCCTGGTCCAATATGGATGTCAAGAAAGTCATCAAGGAGAACAAGGGATTTTTGCTGCTTGCAAACATGGCTCTTGCCTCCTTCCAGAAGCGCATGGGGGATCAGTCAGGCAGTGCCCCAGGGCAGGAAATCCTCAGTGCCGCAAAGCTGGCCAAGGAAAAGGGAATCCCTTATTCTCTGTGCGACCGGGAAATCCAGGTGACGTTCAAACGGGCCTGGCGCAAGTCCAATTTGTGGAATAAGGCCAAGCTCATCGCCACCATCATCAGTGCGGTATTCAGCAATGAGAAAATCAGCGAGCAGGAGCTCGAGGATTTGAAGAAAGCCGATGTCATGCAGAATATGATGGACGAGATGGCGAAGGAGCTGCCTTCCGTCAAGGCAGTCTTGATCGATGAGCGCGATCGTTACCTTGCCACCAGCATCTACCTCGCCCCAGGGCAGAAGAAACTTGCCGTCATCGGAGCGGGACACCAGAAGGGCATCATCAAGACCTTGGAAGAGCTCGAGCAGGGAAAAATCAGTACCGATTTAGCAGATATCAGCGAAGTCCCCAAGGCCGGCAATGCTGGAAAGATCATCTCCTGGGCCTTCCCCATTCTCATAGTCGGCATCCTGCTGTACGGTTTCATCAACCTAGGAAGCTCCGAAGGCATCAAAATGTTCGGCTACTGGCTGGCCGTCAATATGTCCTTCACTGCCTTGGGTGCGATTCTTGCCCTTGCCCACCCGATAAACATGGTGGTAAGCATTTTGTCAGCACCCCTAACAAGCCTGCATCCGGCCATCGGGGTAGGCATGGTCAGCGGCTTGATGGAAGCCACCCTGCGAAAACCCAAGGTTAAGGACTTTGAGCAGCTTGGAGATGATGCCACCACCTTCAAAGGCTGGTATCGTAATCGGGTGCTCCATACCCTGCTCGTATTCCTCTATACCAGCCTCGCAGCCTCCATCGGCAATGTGGTGGTATTTCCCATCCTGTTGAGCATGCTTGGTTAATTTGCATTCCTAACTAATGGATGTAACAAGGCTGCATTCCTGAATGCAGCCTTGTCCACGTAGTATGATGAATGCATGTTATTTTATTCTTATGCAAGTTCTTACATTTTTATATTTAGATAATTAGCTTTACTTACAATCTACCTTACTGCAAAGAGCCGCAAATTTCCAACGCTTCTCGCATGGTGCTGCAGGCATGCTGGATCAAGGGAGAATGGGTACTGGCTCTGGGGAGCAGGGAACGTTTGAATCCAAGCTCTTTGGCAGCCTTCTCCCGCTTGTCGGGAAAGCCTACACTGCGAACTTCTCCGGCAAGACTCAACTCACCAAAGCTGACCAAGGCCTTGGGAAGACTCTTGTTGCTGACCGCCGACCACAAGGCGAGCGCCAAGGGAAGCTCGATGGAAACTTCGCTGAGTTTCATGCCTCCGGCAACATTGACATAGATGTCCTGATCACTGAGGCGTACGGCGGCATGCCGTTCCAGGATGGCGGCCACCCGTGTCACCCGGGCGGTGTCGATACGGTCAGAATAAATCCTGCTGAATCCATTCTTGGCCGAGGTGGTCAACGCCTGGATTTCAACCAGAAAGGTTCTCGAACCCTCGATGACCGGGGTATAGGAAATACCGGGCGGCAAGGCAGACCCCGAGCGATCGGTGATGAAAAACGATGAGGGATTGGCCACGGGGCTCAAGCCCTTGTCATGCATGCTGAAGATGCCTATTTCATCCACCGAACCGAAGCGGTTTTTCATAGCCCGCACCAAGCGGACACCGCTGGAGACTTGTTCAAAGTAGAGCACTGTATCAACAAGGTGCTCGATGACCTTCGGGCCTGCAAGGGTGCCTTCCTTGGTGACATGACCGATGAGAAAGAGCGAGGTCCCCAGTTGCTTGCACAATCCCACCAAAAGGGTCGAGCAATACCGGATCTGGTTCACCGACCCCGCCGGAGAAGGAATCTCCTCACTGGACAGCGTCTGCAGCGAGTCGATCACCACCACATCATATGTTGCAGAGGAGAGCACTTTCTCAAGGACTTCCACCCGCGTGTCGCAGAAAATATCAATTGAGGGAAGAGCCAAGCCAAGTCGCTGGGCACGCAGCTTTACCTGGCTCGGTGATTCCTCTCCTGAGACATAGAGAACTTTCCTGCCGACCGAGCACTTCTCAAGCACCTGGATCATCAACGTCGATTTGCCGATGCCGGGTTCCCCACCGAGCAGGATGGAGGAGCCGCGCATGACGCCTCCACCCAGGACACGATCGAGCTCGGAGATACCGGTCTCATAGCGAAAGTGAGGATCGACCACAACCTCGCCAAGCGAGATCGGTTTGGTCGCCGTACTGATAACCGCCCGTTTACCGGGTTTAGAGCTCTGTACGGCTTCCTCTTCGAAGGTATTCCAACTACCGCAGTCCGGACAGCGGCCGAGCCACTTGGTTTCGGTTCTCCCGCACTGGCTGCAAACGTATTGAATTGCCTTCTCTTTCACATATATCTCCTTATTTTATAGATATTTAAAACTTAATCAACTCAACATCGAACACCAGGTAAGAGTTTGGAGGAATCACACCGGGATACCCCATTGTGCCATACCCCAACTCCGGGGGGATGATCAGGGTCCGCTGCTCGCCTGCACTCATGGTCGCCAAAGCCTCATTCCAACCTTCGATAACCTCACCGATTGCGAACTGTGCAGGGCTTCCTCTTCTCACCGAGCTGTCAAACACACGTCCATCAAGCAAGGATCCGGTGTAATGCACCGTTACTTTCTGCCCATGTACAGGACTCTTCTTTCCATCTCCAGCTTTCTTCACTACATAACGAAGGCCCGAAGGAGTGAGAATTGCATCAGGCCAGCGGTTCTTAAACTCATCCTCAAGCTTTGCCTTTTCTTTTGCCTCACGCTTCTGGTTGTTCTCCTCGGCTGCGAGTACATACTGGGTGAAGGTTTCCCTGCTTACCACAAACGCCTCCGCATCCGCTCCCTTGCGAATGATCTCAACGCTCTTGATGCTGTCGCCCTGCTCAATGGCATTCACCACATCCAAGCCTTCCACAACATGACCGAACACAGAATGCTTGCCGTCGAGCCAGGGAGTTGCAACGTGTGTGATGAAAAATTGACTTCCATTTGTTCCGGGCCCGGCGTTTGCCATGGACATAATGCCAGGACCAGTATGCTTGAGCGAGTCATCAAACTCATCGGGGAAGGTATAACCGGGTCCCCCGGTGCCATTTCCTTTGGGACATCCACCCTGGATCATAAAGTTCTCGATTACCCGGTGAAACTTGATATTATTGTAAAAAGGCTTGTTCTTCCCATTCACATTGAGCGCACCCTCTGCGAGGCCCACAAAATTGGCAACCGTCATTGGTGTCTTCTTGTGCTCAAGCAGCAGGGTGATATCACCTTTATTGGTATGCAGGACAGCATACACTCCGTCATTCAGATTCTTGGCTTCCATTCTATCTCCTTGGTTTCTATACTTCAAACAACTCTTGGCTGGGTGCCAACAGCTGATACAATCGTTCCAACTCTTCACTGCTTGTATATGGAATTTCCAGTTTTCCCTTTTCCAGTGAACCTTTTATCTCCACCTGCGACCCCACTGCATGTAAAAACTTATCCTCTACTGCAATGACATCCGGTGATTTTGCCAGATTTTTCTTTGCCCGCCGCTTCTTTGCCTGGTATGCAGCACGTTTGCCCATGTTGAACTGAGCAGCCAATTGTTCCGTCGCTCTTACAGAAAGGTCTTTCTCAAGCACCGTACGGTACAGTATTTCCCTATCTGCAGGATTTACTACCGAGAGAATTGCCCGAGCCTGACCTGCAGAAAACTTTCCATGCAGAAGATCCTGCTGCATGGTGGAACTGAGCTGCAACAGCCTGATGCTGTTGCTGATGGTCGATCGATTCTTTCCCATCCGCTGCGCAAGTTCCTCCTGCGTTATGCCCGCTTCCTGTATCAGATATGCATACGCTTTGGCTTCCTCAATGGGATTCAGATTCTCCCTCTGGATGTTCTCAATGAGCGATACCTCGAGGCGTTGCATCTGTGTAAAGTCTTTTACCAATACAGGAACCTTGCTAAGTCCGGCAAGCTTTGAAGCACGATACCGTCGTTCACCAGCAACAATGCTGTATTGACCAGGAGCAATCTCTTCAACGAGAATAGGCTGCAATACCCCTTCCCGCTTGATTGATTGAGCAAGCTCTTCCAAGGATTCCTGATTGAAATCCTTTCTCGGTTGATTGGGATTGGCCCTGATATTCTCCAAGGCGACTTCGAGAACTCTCTGATGGCCTTCTTGATCAGACTTTGAAGCTGAAAGACCCAGGGCGGTATCGAGAACCGAATCGAAGGAGTAATCCTGCATCAAGGAACCGATTCCTTTTCCTAATCCATGCTTCTTAGTGGTTTCTTGCGACACGTGCGATTACCTCCTCTGCCAGGGCTTTATACGCCTTGGTTCCACTGCTGGCACTGTCATACACATTGATAGGCAGTCCATGAGACGGAGCCTCGGCAATGCGGATGTTCCTTGGGATCATGGTGTTGAACACCAAATGAGGGAAGAAGGACGAGATATCCTCCACCACCTCATTGGCAAGCTTGGTTCGTTTACTATACATGGTGAAAAGAATACCGAGAACCTGAAGATCGGGGTTCAAGGATTTCTTCATGTTACCGACTGTTCGCATCAGCAGGTTCAAGCCTTCCATGGCGAAGTACTCACATTGCATCGGGATGATGACTTGCTTGGCCCATACCATTGCATTTACTGTGACCAGCCCTAATGAGGGAGGGCAATCGGCAATGATGTAATCCCATCGTTCATCCAGTCCCAGTAAAGCATTCTTGAGAAAGAACTCTCGCCGCTCTTCTTCCACCAATTCAATGTTCAATCCAGCCATATTGATATTACTCGCAATGGCAAAGAGATTCTGGATAGGTGTTTGCTGGATGGCTTCCTCGACGCTGCACTGACCTGCAATTACTTCATAGATACCTTTTTTTCGGTTGTCGATCGAAGTGGCACTGGTCAGATTCCCCTGTGAATCGAGGTCGATCAACAAGACTTTTTTGCCGCGCTGGGCTAAGGCTGATCCGAGATTCACAGCCGAGGTAGTCTTGCCGACTCCTCCTTTTTGATTCAAAAACAGTATTGTTTGCGCACTCATACTGGCTACTATACGGAAATATTCGACTATTGTCACCTCTTAAGGCTGAGTCCTTGACCCTTCTTTGGCTCTATTGTATCTTCAAGATACCCTATGGAGGATAAGTATATGGAAGATAAAGTCAAAAGAGCACTCGAGGATATCAGACCCTCGTTGCAGAATGACGGAGGAGATATCGAGTTTGTCAGCCTGGTAGGCACCGATGTCACGGTGCGCCTGAAAGGTGCATGTGCCGGCTGCCCTATGTCCCAGATGACTCTTAAGAGTGGCGTTGAGCGCTACCTCCGTAATTTCGTCGATCCGAAGCTCACGGTGGTCAACACCCCCGATTTCTAATAGAACCAACACTTCGAATCACAACGTTTCACGTGAAACTTTCCGTGAAACGTTTTTTTATGCTCAAATACAATCTTCGCTCTACCTCATACGAGCCGACGCCTCTATGTTTCACGTGAAACACTGCCATCCGATCTGGCGGAATCCGGCATACAAGCGTATCCATCAACCACCATGGTCCCTCTCCTACGATACAATCCACCTTCACATAGTTTCACGTGAAACATTGCCACCTGATCATGATAGATTCTCCTTTGCTGACCCACTCATCAACTATCACCCTCCTTCGATATAAACCACATCCCTGTCGTTTCACGTGAAACCGAGTCCCCAATACCTCTGCACAGAGAGGAGAACCTGCCTTTTTTCTACAAAGAAAAAATCACTTGCACGTTTTTTCGCCTTTCATCTTTCTGTGTTTTACAAAATGCTCAAAAACTGCATTTGAAGGCTTTATTTGAAGGTTTTTAGGTGCTTGTTTCTATATAACGATACAGATTTGCGTGAGTAAATTGATGGTTTTTTGGACCTAAAAAAGGGTCGCTCCAGTATTCTGGAACGACCCTATAAACTACTTAACAAATGTTTTAATCGTTGTCTGAAGGCTCAGTTACAAGCTCATCATCCTCTACAGGGATGTCCTCATCCTCACCTTCATCCTCGATAATCTCTTCAGACTCAGGGGCAGGCTGCTCAGGAATCTCAACTTCCTCATCCTCATCCCGCTCGGTGGATGCGATGGCTACGATGGAGTCTCCCTTGAACTTCATGGTTACAACCTTGACACCTGCTGCATTTCGGCCTTGGATGGAGATGGCGTTCACATGCACCCTGAGTGTCTGACCCATGAGCGTCACACACACTACATCGTTATCATCATCCACACTCAGAACACCAACGATGAAGCTGGCCTTTCCGCCGAGACGATAGATCTTCTGACCCTGTGTTCCTCTTCCATGGACAGTGAAACTATCGAAGGTAACCTGCTTTCCTTGTCCATTCTCAGTAATCATGAGAATGCGCTTGGAGTTGTCGACCTTCAAGAGGCCCGCCACCTGGTCATCACCGAGCAACCTGATACCGCGTACACCTCGGGAGGCACGACCCATGGCCCTGACATCCTCCTGTCGGAAGCGCAAGCCACGTCCAAGCTTGGTTATGAGCATAACCTCATCTCCCTCCTGAATCAGGTCACAGCTGAGCAGCTCATCACCCTCATCAAGGAAGAGGGCCCTGATTCCCCTGACCTTGGCATTGACGAAGTTGCTCAAGGAAACCTTCTTCACCACACCCTCTCGGGTGGCCATCATCAGATAATGGTCCTCACTGAACTCCTTGAAGCTGATTATCGAAGTAATTTTTTCTGTTGTCTCGAGCTGCAGGATATTCTTGATGCTCGTTCCCTTGGCAGTCTTGCTGGCCTCAGGAATCTCAAACACCTTGGTATAGTATGCCTTGCCGGCATTGGTGACAAACATCACATACTCATGGGTTGAAGCGACGAACATGTGATCGACAAAATCACCATCCTGGAGCTTGGTGGTCCTGGTTCCCTTGCCGGCCCTGCCGTGAGCCTCATACTCCTCGGTGGGAATACGCTTGGCAAAACCCTTGTTGCTGATCAGGACAACGACCTCCTCGTCCTTGATGAAATCCTCAAGGGTGGCCTGTCCGAGCTCCTCTCGAACGATTTTGGTAAGTCTTCTATCCTTGGGAACCAAATTCGCAGGCAGTGCCCTTACTTCACTCTGCACCAACTTGAGGATTTTGACCTCATCAGCGAGCAAATCCTGATAATAGGCTATCTTTTGCTCAAGCTCAGACAACTCTTCCAGAATCTTGGAAGTTTCCAGATGGCTGAGCCGTCCGAGCTTCATATCGATGATGGCCTGGGCCTGGATCTGGTCAAGACCGAAACGGGCGACAAGACGCTCGGCTGCAATGGTATTGTCAGCCGAATCCTTGATGATCTGGATGACCTCGTCGATATTGTCCAAACCGATCTTCAAGCCCCTGAGGATATGGGCCCTCTCTTGGGCTTTTCGCAGATCATACTGCGTTCTTCTGGTTACCACTTCCTCCCGATGACGGATGTAGTAGACCAGCATATCCTTGAGGGTAAGCATCTGCGGACGTCCCTGCACCAAGGCAAGGTTGTTGACATTGAAGTTCGACTGCAGAGCAGTGCGGGCGAAGAGCTGGTTCAAAACCACCATGGGTTCTGCGCCGACCTTCAGCTCGACGACAATGCGGATTCCCTTGCGGTCGGACTCATCACGAACGACTGCAATCATGGGGATGGCCCCATCCTTGCGAAGATCGTCGATTTTCTTGACCAAGTCAGCCTTGTTCACCTGGTAGGGAATCTCGGTAAAGACGATCTGGTCATGGTCGCGTTCACTTGTCTCAATCTCATACACCGAACGAACGACGATCTTGCCCCGACCGGTGGTGAAGGCATCCTTGATGCCCTGCATACCGCAGATGATTCCCCCGGAGGGAAAATCAGGGCCTTTGATATGTTCCATCAGCTCATCGATGGTGATGTCGGGATTGTCGATTACAGCGCTGATGGCATCACAGATTTCCTGCAGGTTATGGGGGGCCATGTTGGTCGCCATACCTACGGCGATACCGCTGGACCCGTTTGCAAGCAGGAACGGGAAGGAGGCGGGGAGTACCGTAGGCTCCTGCATCGAATCGTCGTAGTTCGGGCCGAAATTGACCGTCTCCTTCTGGATGTCCTGCAACATCTCCTCACCGATTCGGCTCATCTTCGCTTCGGTGTATCGCATGGCTGCCGCCGGATCACCGTCGATGGACCCAAAGTTTCCTTGCGGGTTTACGACAGGGTAGCGCAGCGAAAAGTCCTGGGCCAAACGGACCAGGGCATCATACACCGAGGCATCACCATGGGGGTGATACTTACCAAGCACGTCACCGACGATACGGGCGCACTTCTTGAACGAGGAGTTGGCCCTGAGTCCCATTTCAAACATGTCAAAGAGGATTCGTCGGTGGACCGGCTTCAGACCGTCACGGACATCGGGCAGAGCCCGGCTGACAATGACAGACATGGCATAGTTGAGATACGAGGTACGCATCTCCTTGGACACGTCCACGCTAATCGTCCTGCTTTCGTTTATTTCTTCCACGATTCTATCCTTTCCTAGACATCCAGATTCGATACATAGACGGCATTCGCGTCAATGAAGGCCCTTCGGGGCTCAACCTCTTCGCCCATCAGCATGGAAAACACCCGGTCCGCCTCTTCGGCGTCATGCAAGGTGATCTGGCTGATCATGCGGGTCTCAGGGTTCATCGTTGTCTCCCAAAGCTGTTCGGGATTCATCTCACCAAGACCTTTATAGCGCTGGATGGCAACCTTTGAGGGGTCGCTGATATTATTTTCCTGAAGAATCTTGACGCGTGCCTCTTCATCATAGGCATACTGCACTTTCTTACCAATGGTGATCTTGTACAAAGGAGGCATCGCAAAGTAGACATACCCTGCTTCAATCAAAGGCCTCATGTACCTGAAGAAGAATGTAAGGAGCAGCGTCCTGATGTGAGAGCCGTCGACGTCGGCGTCGGCCATGATGATGACCTTGTGGTAGCGGACCTTGCTTACATCGAAGGTTACATCGCTGTCGAAATCATCGTCCTTTCCCATGTTGTTGTACCGGGTCAACCCTGCACCGATGGTGGAAATGACAGGCTGCAGCTTATCGTTGCCAAGGACCTTGTACTCCTGGGCCTTCTCGACATTGAGCATCTTTCCCCACAACGGCAGAATGGCCTGGAACTTGCGGTCGCGTCCCTGCTTTGCCGATCCACCTGCGGAGTCACCCTCGACGATGAACACCTCACACTTGGCAGGGTCCTTCTCTGAACAGTCGGCGAGCTTGCCCGGCAGACCGCCTCCTTCGCTCTTCTTGCGGATTTGCTCGCGAGCCTTGCGTGCAGCGATGCGACCAAGTGCCGCATTGATGATTTTTTCCAAAATCACCTCAGCCTGGGAGGGGAACTCGTCGAAGTAGTTGCCCAGCTTCTCATATACAAGAGAGAATACCACGCCGGTAACCGCAGAGTTGCCCAACTTCATCTTAGTCTGGCCTTCGAACTGGGGTTCGGGCACCTTGACCGAGACAACGGCTGTCAAACCTTCTGAGATATCACTCTGCTCGAGCTTTTCGTCATACTTCTTCAACAGCTTGGCATTCTTCTGCAATTGGGCGTTGATGACCCTGCTCAAGCCGGTCCTGAAGCCGGTAAGATGGGTGCCGCCTTCGCGGGTATTGATGTTGTTTACATAGCTGAGCACTTTCTCATCGTACTTGTCGTTGTATTGCAGGGCGATCTCGACCTTTATGGTGTCCTTCTCTCCCTCGATGGAGACAGGAGGATCGACCAACACACGCTTGAATTCGTTCAGATAACTTACAAATTGACTGATGCCGCCCTCGGACTGGAAGGACTGGCTGCGCTTCTCATCTCCCCTACGGTCGGTGACGGTGATGCTGATTCCCTTGTTCAAGAAGGAGAGCTCACGGAAGCGGCTGACCAATGTATCGTAGTTGAATGCATTCTGCTCCATGATGCTGTAGTCCGGAGAGAAGCTGACCACGGTTCCGGACCGGTCGGTATCTCCGATGCGAACAACCTCGGTCTGCGGGATGCCGCAACTGTATTGTTGCCGATAGACTCCGCCGTTACGATAGACCGTCACTTCCATCCAGATGGAGAGGGCATTGACGCAGGATACACCTACACCATGCAGACCGCCTGATACTTTATAGGAGTTCTTGTCGAACTTACCGCCTGCATGGAGCTGGGTGAGGGCAATCTCAAGCGAACTCTTCTTCTCTGTCGGATGGGGATCGACGGGAATGCCGCGTCCATTATCCTCGACGGTGCAAACATCCCTGCCGTCGGCATCCAGATCAAGAAACACCTGAATGTCAGAACAGTACCCCGCCATTGCTTCATCGATACTGTTGTCGACCACTTCGTAAACAAGGTGATGCAATCCATCGATGCCTGTCGAACCTATGTACATGCCGGGTCGTTTCCGAACGGCCTCAAGACCCTTGAGAACCTGGATGCTCCCGGCAGAATAGCTATGAGAAGCGCTCTCCATCATCACACCATCACGGTGCAAGGACGGCTCGAACGTTCCGTTGGCAAAGCTCCCTTCACTCATTCGTTATATCCTTATGTAATAATAAAAAAATACTAGTGTTGATTCTTATCGATTATAGCAAGAATCGAAAGGAGTTGCAAGCTTGGACAGGAAAACCATCCAATTTATTAATTTTTATATTATATAGATTTACATTTTACACACAGAGAGATATGTACAATACTTGCACCACTTGTATCTACAGGGTAAAATGGCCGC